>NZ_DATJIY010000258.1:0-30583 GCF_035492835.1 Dinghuibacter sp. | reverse complement strand
GTTTCGCAAAACGGGGTAAAAGAGGCACCTCACCCCTCCCCTTCGGCCTACGCGCGAAAGGGCAGCGCGTGGGAGGCACCGCGGGCGGCATGCGAGGATTAGATGCGCAGCAACCCCAGCCGGCGCAGCCCAGTCACGGGCTTGTTATCCCAAAAGAGATCGAAATCAGAAAGCCCCGCGGACTCGTAGCTGGCTTTGACGTCCTGGAGCGTCGATATGCGCGGCTGGTGGACGGAAATGCGTTCCAACGCGGAGGCGAGCCACGCGCCCTGCGGCTGGTTTACGTGGAGGTGGAAGGTTTCGCGGCGGTCTTCGAAGGTGAGCTCGGCCATCTCCCAGGAGTTGCCTTTTTTGGATTTGGTGTAGGGACGCAAGGTGGGTGTATTACCGAGCCAGACGACCTTGGCCGTGGCGGCGGTGGGTGCATATTCTTCTTCGGACAAAAGACGCGCGATATAATCGGGCGAAATCTTTGTGGAAGGCACCTTGAAGTCGAACCACTTTTGCAACGGGTAATCAAAACAGGCGCCGTGCATATAGTTGAGCAATGATTTGGCGAGCCCGAAACCAAAGGCTTCGTGGTCGGCGCCCCTGGGGTCGCGGTGGGGGATGTCGTTGTTGGCGAAGGGCGCGACAAGCGTATCCTCGGCGGCTTCCACGCCGAACGACAAGGGATCGAGACCTACGGGGCTGTGGGCGGTCATCGTGAACAAATGCCAGAAGCCCGAGCGCAACACCCCCGCGGCAAACAGCTGGCGGACTACCTCCAGCGAATCGATGGTCTCCTGGGCGGTTTGCGTGGGGAAGCCGTACATCAGGTAGGCGTGCACCATGATCCCGTTTTGGGTGAAGTGGCGGCAGACGCGCGCGACCTGGGCCACGGTCGTGCCTTTGCGGATAAGCTCTAGCAGGCGGTCGGAGGCCACTTCGAGACCGCCGGAGACCGCGATACACCCCGAGGCGCGGAGGAGACGGCAGAGGTCGTCGGTAAAGCTGCGCTCGAAGCGAATGTTCGTCCACCACGACACGGTCAGCCGGCGACGGATGATCTCCAGGGCCAGGGCCTTCATCAACGACGGTGGCGCGGCTTCGTCCACGAAGTGAAAGCCGTTCTGACCGGTGGTCCGTATCAATTCCTCCATGCGGTCGCACAGCAGCTTTGCCGTCAGCGGCTCGTAGAGCCGGATATAGTCGAGCGAAATATCGCAAAAGGTACACTTGCCCCAATAACAGCCGTGCGCCATCGTGAGCTTGTTCCAGCGGCCGTCGTTCCAAAGGCTGTGCATGGGGTTGGCTATCTCGATCGCGGAAATATACCGGTCCAGCGGGAGGCCCTCGTAGTTGGGCGTACCCGTCTGCGCTTGTTTGTAGTCGGGGATGGGGTTGTCGTTGCAAAAGGCGACGGCGCCATCCTTCCGTATCCAGGTCCGTTTGAGGGCCGTGACCGGCAATTCGCCCCGTACGTGCCGGTAGAGGAGCTCCAGCGGCGCTTCGCCGTCGTCGAGACAGACGAAGTCGACAAAGTCGAATACCCGCGGCTCGGCCAGCGACCGCAGTTCCGTATTGGGGAATCCGCCGCCCATGGCGATGCGGACGCCGGGGTAATGCGTCTTGATCCAGGCGCCCGCCCGGAGGGCCGCGTAGAGGTTCCCCGGGAATGGCACCGACATGGCGACCAGCGCGGGGCGTACCGTTTCCATGTACGCGTCCAGCAACCGGAAGAGCACCCGGTCGATGTACGTCGGAGGCCCCTGCAGGGCCGTATGGAGGGGGTCGAAGCTTCCCGCCGAGCGGGCCAGTCTTTCCGCATACCGGCTGAACCCAAAGAACGGGTCGACACATTCGGTGACCAGGTCCGCGAGGTCTTCCAGGTAAAGGGTCGCCAGGTGTTTGGCTTTGTCCTGCACCCCCATGCTCCCAAACGCCCATGCCAGGTCGTCGAGCTGGGCGAACCGCCCCGCCTCCGGCAGGAAGTTCCGCTGCGCGATCAGGTGGGCCATGGTGGGGATTTTGCCCTGCAGGAAGCGGACGACGTCGTCGATGGTCTGGAGGTAGTCGTCGCGGAGGGAAAGGATGCGCCGGGCGTTCGCCGAAAGCCCGTCCGCGGTGGATGCGCCAGCGCCCGCGGCGCCCGCGACAAACGCAAAGAGGTCACGCAGCCCTTCCTTGCAGAAGATCGCCAGCGTGACCTCGATGCCCAGATCCGCCTGTACGGCGGGTATCTGCTTTGTATTCAGGAAGCCCTTCAGGTAAGCCGTCGCCGGGTAGGGCGTATTCAGCTGTGTAAAGGGCGGGGTGAACAGGAAAACGGGCGCGTCCAAATCAACCGGTTTAACAGCAAAGGTACGAAGCCCGCCGGTTATGGCCGCCTGAACCAGGGGTGGCGCCTACGGCGCCGGACTCGCGAATTGCCGCGCGACGGGCCATATCCCGGCTCCCGGCGTCGGTACGCTCACGCCGGCGGTATTGCCGCGTACGCCGCCATCGGCGCCATAATGGTATAGCGGCCACCCCTTGTAGGTCAGCTGTGTCTTACCAAAGACGTTGATCACGCCGAAGTCGGAGGTCTTCAGGATGGAGGGAACCTTCCCGACCGAGCTCACCTGGAATATCGGCCAAACGCCGTCGTTGCTGAAATCGGACTTGGTGAATTTGTTGACGCTGGCGGAGTCGTGGCTGAAGGTGTATAGGGTCACACCCTTGTCGTCGGTCATGTATTCAAAAGGCGTAGCGGTGGCGATGCTGTGGCCCAGCGTGTCGTAAAAAAGACTGTCCGCGCCCTTGAGCCGCCCCATGGACAGCATGACGGTGTAATCCGGTTTGGCGACAAACCAGACGTTGTCCAGACCGTCCCCGTTGATCTGACCGGCTTTGGTGTCCTGTGCGAAATAATAGAGCGGCCAACCCTTGTACGTGGTCTGGAGCGCGCCCCCGGGGCGTGTAATGACTCCGAAGTCGGAGGACTGGAGACCGGCGTCCGCGGTCACCTTGGGGGTATAGAATGACGGCCACGCGGCGAGACAGCCGCCGGTGCAGGTGGTCTGGCCGGTGGCGTCGGGTGAAAAGAAATAGAGCGTATTGCCCGCGCTATCCGTAAGGACGTTTCCGAAGGTAGTACTGTTCGTTATCCTGATCGTATTGGCGGGCGGTGCGGGAGGTGAATTGTAGCCGCTGCTCTTGGAGCACGAAGACAAGACGATAGGGCACGCAACGGCCGCTATCAAAGAAGTCTTTAATAGATAGTTCATGAAATAACAGGTTTAGATGTGGGATGTTGTACCTGTAGATACGCGCGGCGGCATCCGTTGGTTGCGTTCGTCTGGAAAAAATGTATCTTTCGGATATGCTCAAGGTTCAGTCATACCAGGTAGCGGACTCGATCGACGTGAAGTCTTTCCGGGCGGTGCGCAAGGAAGACATCTACCAGTTCGACGCCGGCGAGCTGTTCTATAAGACGGGTGAGCAGTCCTTTGTCTATGTATTCAAGTACGGGGTCGTTTGTTTTATGAACTGCGGCGCCGCGGCGGTCGACGAGTTCCTGGAAAAACTGTCCCCGTTCTGCAGGAACCTCATCGTCCCCCGGCTCAGCGAGGAGTTCGAAGTGGACGTCGACGCCGGTGAAACCCGTATCGGGTATAATAAAATAGAACTCGCCGGAGCGGATGTCCAGGCGCTCCGCATCGTGATGCTCAACGTCTCCCAGTCGGTCGCCCTGGACTATTATTCCGAGCTGACGGACCGCTTACAAGAGGAGACCACCGCCCACACCCAGGTCCTGGAACGGAAGGGGAAGCTGGACATCGGCGGCGCCAACCTCAAGAAGTACATCGCCAAGACGCTCAACATCAAGAACCGCATCTCCGAAAACCTGTACGTATTCGATTCGCCGCCCGAGACCTGGGAGAACGAACAGCTCAACCGGATCGACCAGGGCATGAAGGCGACCTTCGATCTGCAGGAGCGGTTCCGTGACATACGGGAAGGGCTGGAGATCATCAAGGAGAACCTGGACCTCTTCAAAGACTTGTTGCAATACCGCAACAGCACCGTCCTGGAATGGGTCATCATCGTGCTCGTTTTCCTGGAGGTGCTGAACCTCGTAATCGATAAGTTATTTAAGTAAGACGCCCGCCTGGCAACGGGGCTGCGTTGGGGCGCCGCGTCACTCCGCCTTCAGGCTCTCCGCCGGACTGACCCGCGCCGCATTCACGGCCTGGTAGCCGACGGTCGCGAGCGCCACGAGGATGGCCGCCGCACCGGTCCCGATAAACACCCACCATCCCATGCTGACCCGGTAAGCGTAGTCGGAGAGCCAGCTGTGCATGGCCCACCACGCGGCGGGGGAGGCGATCACGAAGGCGATAAAGATCAGCTTTATGAAATCCGCCGACAGGAGGGCGGCGATGTTGGTGATGGATGCGCCCAGCACCCGGCGGATGCCGATCTCCCGGATGCGGCTTTCCGCCATATAGGCCGCCAGCGCGAACAGCCCCAGGAAGGAGATGCAGATGGCCAGGCCGCTGAACAAGGCCGCCAGCGTACCGAGCCGCTCCTCTCCCTCGAGCTTCAAATCGTATTGCTCGTTTACGATTTTGAGCTCGAATGGATAGTTGGGGTTGTATTTCCGGAAGACCTCCTCCACTTTTTTCAGGGACTCGGAAGTGTTCCCGGTCAACCGGAAGGTGAGCGCTCCAAAAGCCGCCGGCGCGTTGCTGCCCTGGATGACGGCCGGCCAGATCGGGCTATAAGGGGAGCTGGCTACAAAATTCGCCACCACGCCAATCACGTGCAGCTTCCGCTTGAACAGACGGATCTCTTCGCCCAGCGGGTGTTTGAAGCCCATCGTACGCACCGCGCCTTCGCTCAGTAGCACGGCGTCGGTGTCGGCCGGGTTTTGCACGACGTCTATGTCCCGGCCGGACAATAGTTTTATCCCGGTGGTTTTGATAAAGTTGCGGTCCGTCTGGTAGAGCGTGAAGTCCATGCGGGTGCGTTCCGGTTTGCCGCGCCATTCATAGTCGGCGACGTCCGACCATATGTCGGTGATGGGGGAATTGGACCGGGTCAGGTCGGACACCGCTCCCGAGGCTTCCAGGCCTGCTTCGATCGGCGCGTAGTTTTTCCGGATGTCCCCATTGATGTACACGAAATACAAGTTCTTCTGTATATATCCGCTGTCCCGATGCCGGGCGTACCAGACCTCCCTGTAGATCACCAGGGTGCAGATGACCAGCATGATGGCGATGGTGAACTGGAACACGACCAGGAATTTTCGCGGGGTTATCATACCGAGCGCATTCTTGAAGGTCCCCTTGAGCACCTGTATCGGGTGATAGCCGCTGAGATACAGCGCGGGGTAACTACCCGCCAGAAGACCGGTGAACAGCACAAAACCCAGCGCGTACAGCCAGAACCGCGGGTCGGCATAGGGGATATATAGATATTCGAACAGCAGCCCGTTGAACACCGGCAAGAAGAGCTGCGCCATACCCAGGGCCACGATCCCGGACAGGAACGCGAGCAGCGTGGACTCTCCCAGGAACTGCCAAATCAGCGATCCTTTGCCCGCCCCCATCACCTTCCGGATACCCACCTCCCGTGCCCGGCGGATACTTCGTGCCGTGCTGAGGTTCATATAATTGATACAGGCGATCAACAATATAAAAGCAGCAATGACGCAGAGTATCCTGACGAAATAAATCGCACCCCCGACGGACACGCCGTTCTCGAAATTGGAATATAGCATCCAAAGACGGGCGGGGTGCAGGAAAAGCTGGTTCTTGACCGTGGGATCGTGCGCATTGGTGATACCCGCGAAAAGACGGTCGGCGGTCTGCTGACTGACACCCTTGCGCAGCAACACGTATGTGGCGACCGAGTTGTTGATCCATGTCGAATCATCCCAGCCGACTTCCCGGGCATACGACCACGGGATGTAATACGTGAAGTCGTGGAAGCGTGTGTTTGGGGGTAGCGGCTTGAGCAGGCCGGTCACCGTGAATAGTACGTTACTGTCGACGGCGATCGTCTTCCCCAGCGGATCGGCGTCACCGAACAGCTTCCTGGCTATGTCGGCGCCCAATACGATGGAATGAGGCCTGGCCAGGGCGGTGACGGGGTCGCCTTCCTGGAAGGGCAGGTTGAAGATGGAGAAAAAGTCCGGGTCGGTCACATACCCTTTGGCCCGGAACTGCGAGCCATTGGTTTCAAAAATATGGTTCTTGTCGGGGACGATTTCCCGGACGGAATCGGGCACGTTGAACACGATGGAACCTATCCATTGGGTGCGGGCGGCATGCTCGACCTCGGGGAATGCCCTCAGGGCTTTCCTCAGCGGTTTGGGCGTCCCGGACCATGCTTGCAGGCGCCCGTCGATCATGGCCCGGTTGTAGACCTGGTAGATGCGGTCTTCCTTATCATAGATGCGGTCGAAGGTCAGGTAATTGTGGATCTCGATGAGCAACAGCAGGGCGCTCGCCATCCCGACCGCCAGGCCGAATATATTGACCAGGGAAAACGTCCGGCTCCTGAGCAGGTTCCGGTAGGTCGTCTTGAATTGGGTGGCCAGGAGGCTTTTGGCGGGGAGCCACCTGCGGCGCGGCGGCGTCACCGGTGCGGGGACCCGCGTGGGCCCTGGGGGCAGCTCATCCAGGCGCAACTGCAGCCGGTCGGTCGCCTCTTCCGCGGGGGTACCTTCCCACGCCTCTTCCGGATTCCACAAAGCGGACAGCAGCTCTAATGAATATTGTCCGGACTCGTCCTCCTCCAGGAGCTTGTCGAGCTCCGCCAGCTCCGCGGGCGTGGCCTCGCCCGACAGCTTGCGCGCTACCAGCTTCCAGATATGGTCCTTGTCCTTCATGGCCCTGAAAAGTACGACTTCTAAAAAATATTTGCGTAACCGGATTGTTACATATAAATTTGGGTCATGGAACAAGCCCCCGTCATCGTAGAAAAGGTCATCAACGCCCCCGTAGCCCGTGTCTGGCAGGCCTTAACGGACAAGGCGCAAATGAAACAGTGGTACTTCGACGTCTCCGACTTTCAGCCGGTGGTCGGATTTACGTTCGAATTTTCGGGCGGTAGCGATACAAAGACATTCCGCCACTTGTGCCGGGTAACCGAAGTGGTACCGGAACGGAGGCTCGCCTACACCTGGCGGTACGACGGTTACCCGGGGGACTCCCTGGTCACCATCGAGCTGGCGGACGAGGGCGCGGCTACCCGTGTCAAGCTGACACATACCGGTCTGGAGACCTTTCCCCAGGAGACCGGCGACTTTGCCCGCGAGAACTTCCGGATGGGCTGGACCGAGATCATCGGCGTCCTGCTGCCGAAATTCGTGGAGTAGTTTGGTGGAATATTGGTTAATTTGGTGTATGCCTTCGCCGAACGACAGGGATACGCTTGCTTTATTCCGGGAACTGGCTGTACACGACAGCGAGCCGGCGCTATGGCGTCTGCATTCCATCTACTTTTCCCGGTTGTTTGCGTTCACGCTGTCCATGGTCCGCGTCAAGGAAACCGCCGAAGAGCTGGCCAGCGACGTCTTCCTGGACGTCTGGGAAAAACGCCACCTGCTCCCCGGCGTGACCCGTCCGACCGCCTATCTTTTTGTCTGCGCCCGGAACAAGGCCCTCCGTCACCTCCAGCGCCCCGCGCTTCCCCTGGAGTCCTTCGACGACTATACCGACCTGGAGTGCGCCCTCGAGCGCGGTCCCCACGAGCTCCTCATCAGCTCGGAGATGCTCCGCTTTATCAACGAAGCCATCCGCGCGCTCCCGCCCCGTTGCCGGTTGATTTTCCGCCTGGTCAAGGAGAACGACCTGAAATACCGTGAGGTCGCGGAGCTCCTGTCCATCTCCGAAAAGACCGTCGAGGCGCAGATGGGGATCGCTTTCAAGAAGCTATCGGCTTCCATTCCGTTCAAGCTGGCGTGACGCGACACCCGAGTGACGCGACGCCCGCGTGACGCAAAAGCCCCCAAAAAAAACTTCCGGACGTTTAGGGGTACCATCCCCGAAAGTGTATCCTTTAGGATATACAAGAAAAATTTATGTCCCGACTCTGGGAATTATTAGCCCGTAAATACAACAACGACCTCTCCAGGGATGAAGAGGAGGAACTGGAACGCCTGCTGGGAGAACAAAAGGACATACCGGACGTCAACGAGATACTGACCAAACCGGCCGGTCTGGACGTAAAGAAGCTGACCAGCGTCATGGACGAGGCGCGAAGCCGGGAGTGGATTGCCCGCCGCCTGGCCGACAGGCGCGCCGTGGAAGAGGCCCAGCAGCAGGCGTCGGTGACCGGTGAGTTCGCCGACCCCGTCAGGCCGTGGTACAAACGGCAGGGGTTCCTGTGGGCGGCGATCACCGCGGGGCTGCTTGCGGGCGGTGGATGGCTGTACCGGTCCATGCTGCCCACCGCGGCGCAGGAGGACAAGCCGAGCCTGGTAGCCACCAGCCTGTCCAAGACCCGGATAATCCTTCCCGATGGCACGCAGGTGGTGCTCAACAAGAACAGCAAGCTTTCCTACAATAAAGACTTCGGCCACAGCAAACGGGAGATCGCCCTCGTCGGGGAAGCCTATTTCGACGTGGCCAGAAACGAATCGGTGCCCTTATCCGTACAAGCGGGACCGGTCCGGATCACGGTCCTGGGCACCGCCTTCAACGTCCGCGCCTATACCGGCGACTCCATCGTGGAAGCGGCGCTGATCCGGGGCTCGATCGAGGTCAGCTCGACAAACGACCCCGGGCGCACCATCCTGATGCGCCCTTACGAAAAGATCGTGTTCAGCCGCGCGGCGGCGGCGCCCGTCATGGGAACCCCCGTAGCGCCCAGGGACAAACCGGAGCCCTCGCTGGTGAAGCTGGACCGCATCCGGCCGAACGCCGCGGACAGCAGTATCAACGAGATCGTGTGGACGCAGGACCGGCTGGTCTTCCACAAGGAGCCCTTCCGGAGCGTGGCCTGGAAAATGGAGCGCTGGTATGGCGTGAAGATCAACTTCGGGGACGCCGCCTCCGAGAAACTGCTGATCACCGGGTCCCTCGAAAAGGAAAACCTGCGCGAGGCCCTGGATGCGCTACGGCAAATCACCCCCTTCGACTACGACGTAACCGGGAGCGCGGTTATCATCCGTAAAAGAGAAAACTATTAATTCACCAATACTTGTGCTGATGGATCTACACGATGTATGACATGCCATAGAAGCGAGAAAGGGAGATGCGGCAACATCCCCCCGTTCTCTTACTTGCCAGGAAATGGGAACCCCTGCTAAGAGCTGTTCCCCATTTATTTACCTAACAACCTTAAAGGTATGCTTTTTCCCCTAACTAGTTGCTTGCGGGAGGCGCCCGGCCTGTCCGTTAAAATGAGATGGCTTATGCGGATTTCCTTAGTCACTACTACCGTTTTCGCGATGCATTTGACCTTATGGGCCCACTCCCAGAAAACGATGTCCTTTACGGCGAAAAAGGAGACGCTGAAAGACATCCTCTCGCTGATCGAGCAAAATTCAGACTACCGCTTTTTATACAGCGACAACCCGGTCTTTGAAAAGGACCGGCTCACGGTCCGCGTCATCAACGCGGGCATAGACGAGGTGCTGGGCAAGATACTGCCCGGGACGGGGCTGCATTATACGATAAACAACAAGGACCTGGTCGTCCTTTCGGCCACCGGCGTCGATGCCTTCCGGTCCGTATCCGGTACGGTCGTAAACGAAAAGGGCGACCCCATCGTCGGGGCGAGCGTAACGGTCAAGGGTACCTCGAAGGGGACCACCACGAACGCCAATGGCGAGTTTACGATTGACGCAAGCCCCAACGACGTCCTGGTCTTTACGTTCGTGGGCTATGCCGCCCAGGAGATCAAGGTGGGCGACCAGAAAACCCTAAGGGTCGCCCTGGCGCCCGGAACCAAATCGATGGAAGAGGTCGTGGTCGTGGGGTACGGCACCCAGAAAAAGGTGAACCTGACCGGGGCGGTGGCCTCGGTGAATGCCGACAAGCTGGAGAACCGGCCCATCGTGAACCTGGCGGACGGGCTCGTGGGGTTGATCCCCAACCTCAACGTCAACCTGGGCAGCGGCCAGCCGGGCACGGCGGCCACGTTCAACATACGCGGTTTGCGGACCATTTCGATTGGTAGCAATTCGGGCAGCACCGCCCCCCTGGTCCTGGTAGACGGCGTGCAACGCGACCCGAACCTCATCGACCCGAATAACGTCGAAAGCGTCACCGTCCTAAAGGACGCTTCCGCCGCCGCCATTTATGGCGGCCGCGCGGCCTATGGCGTTATCCTGATCACAACCAAGAACGGACGACGCGGCGCGGCGGCGCAAATCACCTATTCCGGTTCGTATACGACGTCACGCCCGACCAACCTGCCCAAGTACGTCGACTCCAAGGGCTATGTCGACCTTTTCAACAGCGCCCAGCGGACCGGGCTCGCCACGGGCGGATACACCAGCAGCGACCCGCTGACGTCCACCGATTCCACCCTGGCGGCCAACTACCGGCAGGATCCCGCGCACAACCCCGACGCCTATGTCGACCCCGGGAACCCCAACCGTTACCGCTATGTGGGCAACACGAACTGGGTAAAAGTGCTGTACCCCGGTTGGGCGCCTCAACAGGAACACTTCCTGTCGGCCTCCAACAGCAACGGGAAGACTTCTTATGTGGCGAGCTTTGGCTACTTCAACCAGGATGGCCTGGAAAAGGTGGCCCACCAGGTCTACGACCGGTATACGCCCAACCTGAAGGTCAATTCCGACATCACCTCCTGGCTGAACGTCGACCTCAATATGTCCATGACGCACACGTACAACAACGGAGGCGCCGCCACCCGTATCAGCCAGGGGGGGCCCACCAACGGCTCCTGGATCCCCGGCGATCTGAGGCCCCTCATGCCGGTGTACAATCCCGACGGCCACTTTTCCGGCCAGGGCAACTACTCCAACCCCGTGGCGATCCTGACGCTGTCCGGCCGGGACATCGATACGCGCAACGACTACTGGACGACGGGCAGGGCCACGCTGCGACCGGTCAGGCACCTGACGGTCACCGGCGACTTTACCTGGAACTCGTTCAGCGAATTCGAAAAGGCCAACCTCGTCCCCTTTAACGAGTACGGGGTCAACGGCGCATTCCTGGACATCTTCCCATGGACCAACCCGTCGCAGGTGCAACAGACCAGCAATAACAACTATTATACGGCGCTCAACGCCTATGCGACCTATGAAAACACCTGGGGCGCCCATTACCTGAAGGTCCTGGGTGGCTACAACCAGGAGTACCAGCACTATAAGTACGACCTCTCCCTGGCGCACGACCTCATCGACCCCAACATCCCCGGTATCGGTCTCAACAACGACCCGAAACCGACCATCCAGGGCGAAGAAACGGACTATGCGCTGGTGGGTACCTTTTTCCGGGTCAACTATGTGTATGACAAACGGTACCTGCTCGAGATCAATGGCCGCTACGACGGCACCTCCCGTTTCCAGCCCACGGACCGGTACACCTTTTCTCCCTCCGCTTCCGCCGGGTGGGACATCTCCCAGGAGAAATTCATGAGCGGTCTCCGCGGCAAGATCGACGAGCTGAAGATACGGGCGTCGTATGGCGTGCTGCCCAACCAGCTGGCGCCCTCGGGGACGTCGGCCGCCAACCAGTATCCCTATCTGGCGACCTTACCCACCAGTACCGTCGGGTACCTGTTCAATGGGCAACCGGGTATAGCGGTGGGAACACCCGGTCTTATCAGCCCCAACTTCACCTGGGAAAAGGTGGAGACCAAAAATATCGGCCTGGACTATTCGCTCCTCAATGACAGGCTGAGCGGCAGCTTCGACTACTATATCGCGTACACCAAGGATATGATCGTGCAAAGCGCGCAGCTGCCGGCCGTTTTGGGTACCACGGCGCCGCCGACGAACGCCGCCGACCTGCGCACCAACGGATGGGAACTCAGCGTCACCTGGAAAGACAATGCCCTGAACAGGAAGCTGTCCTACGCGGTCACGCTGGGGCTGTCGGATGCTTTCAGCACCATCACCCGTTACAATGGCAATCCCACCGGTCTGTTCACGTCCAATACGTATCGCCCCGGGGAGCGCCTGGGCGAGATATGGGGCTTTAACAGCGAAGGGTTCTACAAGACCGACGACGAGGCCAAGGCGGTGGATAACTCCGCCATTGCAGGATATACCTGGCTGGCGGGCGACATCAAGTATGCCGACCTCAACCACGACGGCAAGATCAGCTATGGGAACAATACGGTGTCCAACCCCGGCGACCAGCGCATCATCGGCAACTCGACCCCCCGGTATAAATTCGGTTTGAACCTGAACCTCGGGTATAGGGGATTCGACTTCGCCGGTTTTGTACAGGGCGTGCTAAAGGCCAAATACAACCCGGTACAGAGCAACGTATTCAACCCCTTCCCCTACGACGAGTACGGCATCCCCTACGGGTACGCCACGAATTCCTGGAGCCCGGACAACCCGAATGCCTATTTCGGCCGTCCCCGGTTCGCCGGTTACGGGAACGAACAGACGCAGACCAGGTTCCTGCAAAACGCCGCGTTCGCCCGGGTCAAGCAGCTGACCCTGGGCTATACCCTGCCGCACACCCTGCTCGGCCGTTGGAACATACAACGGGTCAGGGCGTATGTGACAGGCGCGAACCTGATCACGATCACGTCGCTCTTCAAAGGTTTCGATCCGGAGATCATCAACTACCAGGGCGGGTTCAACACCTACCCGATCAATAAATCGGTCTCCTTCGGATTACAGGTAACGCTTTAGGCATTCACAGTAAAATGTAGACAATGAAAAATCTTCTCTATATACTGGTCGGTGGCGGGCTCCTGCTCTGCGGCTGCAAGCGGGAAAAGTTCCTCAACCGGACACCCATCAGCGACATCAGCCCGGACAATTTTTTCAATACGGAAACGGACCTGCAGCTGTATTGTAATTCCTACTACAACAACCTGCAGCTTTCCTACACCAACTACCCCAACTGGAGTCTGGTCGAAAGCCTGGTAAAGGCCGACGACAACTCGGACGACAAGGCCAACCAATCGATCTTCACCTTCCTGGCCGGAACGTTCACGGTGCCGAGCAGCGCCAGCGGGACCGCCTGGGATTTCAGCTTTATCCGGTCGTTGAATTACTTCCTGGCGAACTATGGCAAGGCCGACCTGTCCGACAGCATCAAAAACATCTATGTGGGAGAAACGAAATTCTTCCGGGCGTTTGTGTACTGGAACCTGGTGAAAACCTTCGGGGACGTTCCGTACATCGATACCTATCTGACCGATACGTCGGTGACCGCGCTGTATGCGCCCCGGACGCCGCACAAGCAGGTGATGGACTCCGTCCTGGCGGACCTCAATTTTGCCGTGGCGCACCTGCCGCTGCCCGCCAATGCGGCGAACGGCCGTCTGAACATGTACCGGGCCCTGGCCCTGAAGGCGAGGATTTGCCTATGGGAGGGCACGTACCGGGAGTATTTCGGCGTGGGCGACCAGACGCCCTATTTGCAGGCGGCGGCGGACGCGGCCGGACAGATCATGAGTTCGGGTTTGTACAGCTTGTACTCCACCGGCAATCCGACGAGCGACTATTACAACCTCTTTGTCCAACACGACCTGAGCGGCAATCCCGAAGCCATATGGCCGATGCTGCAAAGCGCCAACGTCCTGATGAACAACGTAGACCGCCAGCTGGGAGAATCCGGGGACGGCTATAGCAAGGACTTCGTCCGCTCCTACCTGTGTACCGACGGTTTGCCGACCGCGCTAAGTCCGTTGTATAAGGGAGACGATTCCCTGGACGAGGAGATCATCAACCGCGACCCCCGTTTCACACAAACCATCGGCACGAGGGGGTTCAATTTCCTGGCAGGGGACATCATCACCCTCCCACGGATAGGGACCAACGTGACCGCTACCGGTTATCTGCCGGTCAAGGGCCGCACGTCGAGCATCAACGACTGGAACGCCAACGCGTCCACGCTCGAATTCTTCATCTTCCGTTACGCCGAGACGCTGCTGATCGAGGCCGAGGCCAGGGCGGAACTGGGCACCTGTACACAGGCCACCATCGACAGTACCATCAACAAGCTGCGCGATCGGGTAGGTATGCCGCACATGGTCATGGCGAGTCTCACCCGCGACCCGAACTCCCACTTCCCGACGGTGTCCGTCCTGATAGACGAGATCCGGCGCGAACGGCGCGTGGAGCTCGCCTCCGAGGGCTTCCGCTGGGATGACCTGCATCGCTGGCATGCGGGCAGCCTGGTCAGCAACCCCGAGACCATCCTGGGCATCAAGCTTCTGCCCCAGACCCGGGCGGAATATCCGCCTTCCCAGGTGAGCAGCATCGTCGTTGACGCCAACGATTATGTCCGCGTCTACCCGAGCATCGGTAACCGGACCTGGGACGATAAACTGTACCTGTACCCGATCCCTACCGGGGAATTGACGCTAAACACCAACATGCAACAGAACCCCGGCTGGTAGCGTCCACGCCTGCGGCGCCCCTCGCGGCCGGGCGCCCGCGCAACCTTTTTTTAAAGTCGCAGTGGTTTTGGAAATCCGGAAGGCCTCCGAAAGGGGGTCTTCCTTAACTTTAAGCTATGAAGCAATCTCTCGCCCTTTTCGCGGCGCTCCTTTACCTGGGTGCGTCAGCGCAGAACAACCACGTCCTCATACCCGCCGGGGATTCCGAGGCGGACATCGTCAAAAAGGCCGCAAACGTGGTCCCTTCGCCGCGCCAGCTCCGCTGGCAGGAGCTGGAACTGACGGCCTTCGTCCATTTCGGGATGAACACCTTTACCAACAAGGAATGGGGCGATGGCAAAGAAGACACCCATCTCTTCAACCCCGATCGGCTGGACGCCCGTCAGTGGGTCCGGGTACTAAAGGCCGCCGGCTTCAAACAAGTGATCATAACCGCCAAGCACCACGACGGTTTTTGTCTCTGGCCGAGCGCTTACACCGAACATTCCGTAAAAAACAGCCCCTACCACGGGGACGTCGTCAAGGCCGTGGCCGACGCCTGCCATGAATACGGCGTCGGGTTTGGCGTATATCTATCTCCCTGGGACAGGAACAACCCGGACTATGGCGATTCGGAGAAATACAACCGCTATTTCATGAACCAGCTGACCGAGCTCTTGACCCACTATGGCAAGGTGGACGAGGTGTGGTTCGATGGCGCCAACGGAGAGGGGCCCAACGGGCACAAACCGGTGTATGACTTCAACGCCTGGTACGCATTGATCCGCCGGTTGCAGCCGGGAGCCGTGATCGCGATCATGGGGCCGGATGTGCGCTGGGTGGGCACCGAGTCCGGTTATGGCCGGGAGACGGAATGGAGCGTCATCCCCGCGGACAAGAATGCCCTGGAAAAGATCGCGGACAATTCCCAGAAAGACGTAGCATTCGCCCCCATCGGCGATAAGATGGAGAAGGACCTCGGCAGCCGTGAAAAGATCCTCGGCGCGGCAGGGCTCGTGTGGTATCCCGCGGAGGCCGACGTATCGATCCGGCCGGGGTGGTTTTATCATGCCGACCAGGACGCCCATGTCAAGAGCGTCGACAAGCTGATGGATATTTATTTCTCTTCAGTGGGCCGGAATTGCACCCTGTTGATGAACGTGCCCCCCGACACCCACGGGTTGATCAGCGACAGCGACGTCAGCCATTTACAGGCGTGGGCCGCCGCCCGGCGCGCGGTCTTTGAGCACAACCTCGCCGCCGGGGCGCGCGTCTCGGCCAGCAATGGTCGGCACGCGGCCGCGACGCTCGATGACGCTTACGATACGTATTATGAAGCCGGAGACAGCACCGCTACACTGACATTCACGCTCCCGCAACCCAAGGCTTTCAACGTCCTGTCCCTGCAAGAGGAAATTTCAGCAGGCCAGCGAATAGAAAAGTGGGCGCTGGAATATAAAGACGGTGGCGACTGGAAGGAAATTACGTCCGGAACGACCGTCGGTTACAAGCGACTGCTGCGCTTCCCGATGGTGACCGCCAGGGAAGTCCGCCTTCACATCCTATCGTCACGGACGAATCCGACGCTTGCGGCGTTTGGGTTATACCGGGGGCCACAAAATTGAGGCCGCGGGCGGCTACAGAGGTGTGGAAAAAGCTCCACGGACGTCCCGCCGCGGCCCTCGAAAGCCCCGGAAAGGCCCTGGAAACACGACTTCGCCGTTTGGCAGGGTTTTTAGATTATATACATAAACACCATACCATGAAACGATTCGCATCAATTATAGTCTTTTTTTTGCTGGCCGCTAGTCTAACCAGTTGCGTTGAGTCACACTACTATCATCGTTACCATCACCATTCGCGTGGATGGTACGACCACCGTCATCAGCCCTATCCTGCCGGAGTAAACTTCAACGTGGATGTCCGATAGGAAAGAGGCATGCATGGCTATATGGCTTGGACCCGGGTATCTTACCCGGGTTTTTTTATCGCGCCCCGGGCCCTGGACAGCTGCTGAAGGGTAATGCCCAGGTAGGATGCAATGTGGTAGGGCTCCGCACGCTGGGTGACCAGGGGCTGCTGGTGGAGCAGCTGCGCATACCGCTCGTGCGCGGGGGTGACATGCAAACCGAGGTGGCGGTGATAGAACTGGACGAAATCCTGCGTCACCACGCTCCGCAAGAAGCGTTCGATCGCGCGGTATTTTTGCGCCATGGCTTCCAGGGAGTCAAAGCTCAGCAGGAACAATTCGGTGGGTTCCATCGCGACCAGGTGGCAAAGGGCCGGCCGCCGGGCGAGCAACCCGGGAAGGTCCCCCGCAAAGGCATTGTCAAAGAAAAAACCATCGGTGACTTCCCGCCCGTTCCGCAGGTAGTACTTCCGGATATACCCTTCCGAAACAAAAGCCAGTTGGTGCGTGCTCATGCCTTCTTTGATCCAGGCGTCACCCAGGTCCAGGTGACGGATGCGGACGGCCTTTGCCAGCGCCATCTGCTCTTCTTTCTGCAAGGGAGTGATGTCGTTCACAACGTTGAAAAAGTCGTTCAAGGGTAGCCGTTTTGTAATAAGTTAAACGGCGTCGTTCTCCGCGGTGCGGGCCGCCGGTCTCCTATAGTTTTGTTAAACGGTCCGCGGGCGAACGGCCGGTGTCTCGAAAGCGTACACTGCTATGGTTATTGCGTATTGATTATTAGGGTCTTGCGGCCTGGCCTCTGATTTGTGCGCGTGTAAGAATGCACCTGAAACTCCTCCTTCGGAACGCCCTCCGTCATCCGTTTTATACGGCGGTGAATGTGGTTGGTCTGGCCATCGGCATCAGCGCCTGTTTCCTGGTATACCTGTATGTTCATTTCGAACGCAGCTATGACGGATTCCATACAAAGGGTAACCGGATATACCGGGTATCGATGGACCTCCACGGGCCCGCGGGGGATGGCAAGACGGCGTATACGCCGGGCCCGACGGGTATGTATCTTCAATCCGAATTTTCGGGGGTGCAGGCTTTTTGCCGGGTGCAACCCGAATCGATCCTGGTTACGAAAGGATCGGTGAAATTCCAGGAAGACAATACGCTGGACGCGGACTCGACCTTTTTCTCGGTATTCAGTTTTCCGCTATTGTCCGGCGATCCCCGGACCTGTCTGACCAGGCCTTACAGCGTCGTACTTTCGCAGACGGCCGCAAAAAAATATTTTGGAGACGCCGACCCCGTCGGTCAGCGAGTGGAATTGACGGGATGGCGGCAACCGGGTGTCGTGACCGGCTTGATGAAGGACCTCCCGGAGAATTCCCAGTTCAGCGCGGACATGGTGATGTCGATGTCCACGCTCACGCAGGTGTGGGATACGACGACGGATAGCCGCTGGTGGGCGCCCAACGTGTACACCTATGTGCTGCTGGCGCCTGGCGCGGAAACGGCGCGCCGGTTACAGGCGGCGCTCCCGGATTTTATGGAAAGGCACCTGGGCGATATCGGGAAGCTGCACCAGGAACGCTATGCGTTCCGCCTCGAGCCGCTGCCATCGATCTACCTGCATTCGGACTATGGAGGCGCCGTGGTGGGTAACAACGTGTACGTGACCATCTTTTCGATGATCGCCGTCTTTTTCTTGCTGGTGGCGGGGATCAATTTTGTAAACCTGACCACGGCCAGGGCGGTGGAGCGCGCCAGGGAGGTGGGCGTGCTGAAGGTAATAGGGGCGCAAAGGGGACGGCTCGTCCGTCGCTTCGTCCTGGAGTCGGTTTGTCTGGGCCTGGCGGCTTTTGTCGTCTCGATAGCGCTGGTGCAGGTGTTTATGCCGCTCTTCGTACAACTGGTCGGCAAACCGGTTACTACCGGGCGTTACTCCACGCTGTGGCTGCTGTTATTGTCCGTGGGCATCGGCCTGGTCTCGGGCATATATCCCGCCCTGGTACTATCGTCCTACCGCCCGGTGCTCGTGCTCAAAGGGCGTTTCTCCGGCAGCCACCGGGGACGTTTTTTGCGGAAGCTATTGGTGGTGGTTCAGTTTACGCTGTCGATCGGCCTGATCATCGGAACGGTCGTCGTCTACGCGCAATTAAGCTTTATGCGGAACCAGGACCTGGGTTTCCAGACGGAACAGGTGCTGGTAGTGCCTTCGAACGGCGATCCGCTGTCAAAGCGTTTCAAGGAGGATGCTACCGGGCTGCCGGCTGTGGTGTCGACCAGCTTTTCCTGGTCGGTGCCCGGAGACGGAATCAACGATTGGCAGCTACAGGTGCAAAATGCACAGGGGGAGCCGCAACGCGTCAATTTGCCGGTCAACGCGGTGGACGAGCACTTTATCGACCTGTACGGATTGAAGATCGTCGCCGGCCGGAAATTCTCCAACGCCTTCGCCGATACCACGCACGCCGTCATCCTCAATGAAGCAGCTGTCCGCGCCCTGGGCTACCGCCGCACGGAAGACATTATCGGGAAGCCGTTCAAGGTACCGGGTGAGACCGAGGGACAGGTGGTTGGCGTCGTCCGGGACTATCACCTGTCTTCGCTACAGAATCCCATCACACCGGCCGCCTTGCGGATGACCCACTGGCTGGCGGGCAATATATCGATCCAGGTCCGGACCAGGAATATGAGCGCCACCCTGCACTCGCTGGAATCGCTCTGGGACAAGCTCGTCCCCAACCGCCCGTTCCAGTACAAGTTTATGGATGAATACTTCGACCGGCAGTACCGCGGCGAGACGCGCTTCGGAAGGCTGTTCATCTATTTTTCCGTGCTGGTCATCCTGATCTCCTGTCTCGGCCTGCTGGGTCTTTCGTCGTACAATACCCTCCAGCGCACCCGTGAGATCGGTATCCGCAAGGTGCTGGGCAGCTCGGTTTCCGGGATCGTCGTGCTGCTTTCCAGGGAATTCGTACAATTGATCGGCATCGCCTGGATAATCGCGGCCGCCACCGGCGGCTGGCTCATGTATCATTGGCTGCAAGCGTTCGCCTACCGGGTCGCGGTGAGCTGGTGGATGATTGCCGTGGCCGGCGCCGCTACGCTGTTGGTCGCGCTGGCGACCGTGGCCTTTCAATCGATCCGCGCGGCCCTGGAGCCCCCGGTCAAAAGCCTTCGTGCGGACTAGTCATATCGCCACCTTTCCGAGCGGCCCATACCTTTCCCCCTTTCGCCTCCAGGTGGCTTTGGTGCTGCGGGGTTGGACGAGGTTCTCGGTCCCGTCCAGCAAAAAGGCCTTCAGGATACATTCGAGCAGCAGCTCCTTTAGCTCTGGCGTATGCAGCTGGCAGTGCAACATCTTTTTTGCTTCCTGTAGCATGGGGGTGGTGGCGAAGGCGAGCCCGTCGCCGGACACTATGCTGAGACGGCCTTTGGCGACATTGGCCGAGAAATGCTGGAGCTGCGGGAAGATGCCGGTGAGCGTTTGCAGGAAGGAATACGGGAAGTGTACGGAGAGCAGGCTGGGTTGTTTGGTCTTGGGGATAAAGGCGTGCCAGTTGTAACGGGAGAGATAACGGATGCTGTATTGAGAGAGGTGCATGTCTATCGGACCGTGGTCATCCAGGTGATAGGAGAAGGGGGCCCATAACGGGATAAATATTTCCGGCAGGTTGGTTTCCCCGATTATGTTTATGTTAAGATTTTCTTTGAGCTCGAACAGGTGATACCGGATCAGGAAGTCTTTTACTTTTAATTCATAGAACAGGATTTTCCCGAAGGCGCCCTTGACGGCATACAAGGTGGGTATGTTCGGTGTCTTGTAATCCTTGTCTATACCGGGTTGTATGGAATCATCGCGCTCGAGGACCTGCGGCGTGCCATTGCAAATGAGCGAATGCATGAGGGAATGATTTGCGCCAATTTCAACAAAAACAAGCGGGGCGATCTCCTTAATCGGGAATATTTTTTTGTTGGATACCCTAACGGCAGGTCTTCAATCCTATTTGATTAATGCATCAAACAATATTTCCACGGGATGCAATGCCTTTCTCCCCGTGCCATCTTTGATCTGGTGGCGGCAGCTCGTACCGGGCGCCGCGATGAGGGTGTCTTCTTCCGCCGCGCGAACGGCCGGTAGCAGCACCAGCTCCCCGATCTTTTGGGACAAGTCGAAGTGCTCCCGCTCATACCCAAAGGAACCCGCCATGCCGCAGCAACCGGAAGGTATCACGGACACCGTATAATTACTGGGAAGGGACAACAGCTTGACCGAGCCCGCCACCGTCGACAGGGCCTTTTGCTGGCAGTGGCCGTGTAGCTTGACGGTCCTCGGTTCGGTAGTGAATTGCCCGCTGCGGATATGACCCCGGTCGATTTCCCGGGCGATGAAGTCGTCTATGAAAAAGGTGTTGGCGGCGAGATCCCTGGCGGCGGGCAGCTGCTTGTCGGATGCCAGGTCGGGGTATTCGTCCTTAAACGTAAGGATGGCTGATGGTTCTATGCCGATCAGCGGCGTCTCGTCGGTGACCAGCGGGCTCAGTAACCGGATGTTTTCCTGGGCGATGGCCTTGGCCTTGCGCAGCAGACCCTTGGAGAGCCACGCACGGCCGCTTTCGCCGTGGGCCGGGAGGATGACCTCGTAGCCGAGGCGCTCCAACAGTTCGATGGCTTTGATGCCGATTTCGGTGTCGTTGTAGTTCGTGAATTCGTCGCAGAAGAGGTAGACGCGCCTGGCGGCGTTTCCTGTAGGCTTGTGGCGCGCGTGCCACTTGCGCAGCGTCGTCTTGTGCAAGGTAGGCATGGACCTGTCCTTCGCAAAACCGGCAATGCCCTTGATGATCCCGCCGGTAAGCTTATTCGATACCATCGCGTTATACAGCCCCGGCGCGATGGAGCCCAGCGCGGCGGAACGCGCGAATCCCGCGATAAGCCTGGAGCGAAACGGCACACCGTTGGCGTCATAGTAGTGCTGCAGGAACTCGGCCTTCAGCTTGGATACGTCGACGTTGGAAGGGCATTCGGATTTGCAGCCCTTGCAGCTCAGGCAGAGGTCCATGACCTCGTAGATTTCCTTATGGTCGTAACGGTTTTCCTTGGGAGAGCGGGTCAGGAACTCGCGCAGGATGTTGGCGCGGGCGCGGGTGGTGTCCTTTTCGTTCCGCGTCGCCATATAGGAGGGGCACATCGTACCCCCGCTGGCCTGGGTCTTCCGGCAGTCCCCGGAACCGTTGCATTGTTCGGCGTGTTGCAGGATGTCGTTCCCCGTGAACCGGAAAACCGTGGGTTGGGGGAAGCCTTGTTGTTGACCGGGGGTATACCGCAGGTGGGTATTCATTGGCGGGGTGTCGACGATCTTACCGGGATTGAAGATGCCCTGGGGGTCCCAGGCGTGTTTGATGTCCTTTATCAGCCCGTAGTTTTTGGGTCCGACCATTTGCGGGATAAACTCCCCCCTTAGCCGGCCGTCCCCGTGCTCCCCGCTGAGAGAGCCCTGGTACTTCTTGACGAGGGTGGCGATCTCCTGGGCGATGGTCCGGAACATCCGATTCCCTTCCTCGGTCTTGAGGTTAAGGATGGGGCGGAGGTGGATTTCTCCGCTGCCCGCGTGCGCGTAGTGCACCGAAGAGAGCCCATAGCGGGTGAGTATCTGGTTGAACTCGCGGATGTATTCCGGGAGCTGTTGCACGTCGACCGCGGTGTCTTCGATGACGGGTACCGCCTTGTCGTTTCCCGGCAGGTTGCCGAGGAGCCCGAGGGCCGCTTTGCGGAGGTTCCAGACCTTTTTGGTGTCCTCGCCAAAGAGCAGCGGGAAGTGGAATCCCAGGCCTTCGGCGCGCATGTCGGCCTCGATCCTGGCCGCGGTTTGGGTGATGGTTTCCCGGTCGTTGCCCCTCAGCTCGACCGCGAGGATGGCCCCTGGGTCGCCCTGTACGAAGAACCGGTTCTTGCGTTGCTCGATGTTGTCCTTGGTGCACTCCAGGATGTAGTGGTCGATCAGCTCGCTGGCCGTGGGGTGGTACCGGAGGGCGACGAGGTTGGCGCGGAGGGATTCGTCCACGCTGTTGAAGTGGACGCACAGCAGACCGACTTCACCCGGCGGGATCGGTACGACGTTGAGCTTTATCTCGGTCAGGAACGCCAGCGTTCCTTCAGAACCCGCGATCAGCTTGCAGAAATTGAAGTCGGGGCCGCCCAGCGTAAAAGGGGCGGTTTCCAAAAGGACGTCCAGCGCGTATCCCGTGTTCCGCCGCTCGATGGAGGGCTTTGGGAATTCCCGGCGGATTTCGTCCTGGTTGCCGGTCTGGCTGAGGAGGTGACGGACGGTGCGGTAGACGTTCGCTTCCAGCGTATCGCCTTCGCACTTTTCGTGAAAAGTATCTATATCCACTGCGTGAAAAACGGCGTCCGAGCCGTCGCTCAGGATCGCCTTGACCTCCAGCAGGTGTTCCCGGGTGCTCCGGTAGACGACCGAATTGGATCCGCACGAGTTGTTCCCCACCATGCCGCCGATCATCGCCCGGTTGGCGGTGGACGTTTCCGGGCCGAAAAAGAGCCCGTATGTCTTGAGGAACATATTCAGCTCGTCCCGGATCACGCCGGGCTGTACACGCACCCAGCGCTCTTCGGGGTTGACCTCGAGGATATTGGTAAAGGTCCTGGAAACGTCGACGACGATCCCCCCGCCCACGACCTGTCCGGCGAGCGAAGTACCCGCCGTGCGGGGGATCAGCGAAACCTTGCCGGCGCGCGCAAACGCGATCAGTTTCTTTATGTCGGATTCGTTCTTCGGAATGGCTACGGCCAGGGGCATTTCCCGGTAGGCGGAGGCGTCGGTGGCGTAGAGGGTCCGCATCGCGGTATCGTCATACAGTTCCCCTTCAAGCTCGTCCCTCAATGGCGTCAATTGGATCATTTCTGTGAAATCTTCAAAATAGAGGCTAAAATTATGAAAATTATCTATTTCGTAGGTGGACTAAAGGCCTTTACTAAATTTGACCTATGAAACACTTCATCGTCGTTTTACTTACGCTCTTTTGTGGCCGCGCCATCGCGCAACGCGCCACCCCGGACGTCATCTCCACCGATGCCGGACAGCTCAGTATACAACCCATCAACCACGCCACGCTGGTGATGACGGTCGGTGGCAAGGCCATTTACGCCGATCCCACGGGTGGCGCCGCCGCCTTCACAGGTCTGCCCGCCCCGGACCTGATCGTCGTCACCGACATACACGGCGACCACTTCAGCCCCGAAACCCTGACTGCCATCGTAACCGCCAACACACAGCTGGTCGTGCCCCAGGTCGTGGCGGACAAGCTGCCCGACGCGTTAAAGGCGCGCGCCGTCGTGATGCACAACGGAGACCATCAAAAGCTGCTCGGTTTTGGCATCACCGCCCTGCCGATGTACAACCTCCCCGATGGCCCCAACGCCGCCATGCACACCAAGGGTCGCGGCAACGGCTACGTGCTGGCGATCGGCGGTAAGAACATCTACCTCTCCGGCGACACCCAGGGCATACCGGAAATGCGTGCGTTGCGGAACATCGACGTCGCGTTCGTGTGTATGAACCTCCCCTATACCATGGACGTAAAGGAAGCCGCGGACGCGGTGCTGGCGTTCAAGCCGAAGATCGTCTACCCCTACCACTACCGCGGGCAGGGTGGATTCTCCGACGTCGCACAGTTCAAGACGCTCGTGGCGGCCGGCGACCCGTCGATCGACGTGCGGTTGCGGACCTGGTATCCCGCCCAGGGAAAGTAACCCCGGGGAGCGCCTTCCAGGAGAAACGCCCTCTCACTTAAGTGTTTGGCATTCAGTTCGCCGGTTGTCTTTAACAACCGGTTGGGGGAAAATTTAACCTCATGGATTACAAAAAAATAGTATGTTTACAGACGAGTCATTCAATATCCGTTATCCTAAGAGAAAACGTGTATGCGTTACGTACTATTATTGCTTATCTTCTGTATAACCTTTGGTGTCCTTGACTCGGTACCGCGGTACCGGGGAAACGCTCCTTCCATTGGTTCGGTCGCCGCTCCCGCGGCGCCGGACGCGCATAGGGCGTCGGACGCGCGCAGTTACATCCACTCCGCCGCGCTGATCGTTCACCATTCCACTCCCGCAGTCCATTTTCATAAGCGTCATTCCATCAGTCAGTTCGTGGCGTTGCACCGACCTGCGGTTCGCCCCGGCGCTTCGTCTGCCCGCCCTGTTGCCCCGGCGGCGCCCGACACCGCTCTTGCGGTTCCCTCCTATCACGCCGCCATGGAAGACATCGTCCATGGTACGGTGGAACCGGGCGAAGCCCTGGACCCCCATCAGATGATGGATGAGGCGTCCATGGACGACATGGGCGCCCCCGACGTCGATCGCCTGTCCCCCGTGGCCATCGCGATGGCTCAGGCTTCCGGGGACCTGGAAACCCCGGACGGGCCTTCGCCGGAATCCCTGGCGGATTTTGCGCGCCTGGCAAAGGACATGACGGGCATGCCCATCCTGCGGGATTCGATCCGCAACAGCCTGATGGACGCGCACGGCCTGCAATTCGGTGGGATCGCCGGTTTGAACTGGTCCGGCGCCTCCGCCGCCAACGCCTCCGGAAAGGTCTCCGGGAGGCCGCTTACCGGCGTATCCCTGGGGATCTTCGCCGACGTCCCGGTAAATAAACACCTGTCCATCCGTCCCAAGGTCGTCTACGAATACCAGGGCTATAGGCCCAACGTCGACGGTCAGCCGGTAAACCTCCACGTAGCCTATCTCCACATAGCTCCCGACTTCGTCTACCACACCGACTGGGTGAACCGGCGGTTCTTCGTGGGCGCGGGTCCTTATCTCGCCTATGCGCTGAATGGAACCTATAACCTGAAGGGTATTGACAACGACATGAGCTTTGGCGCCGGCGCCGGGGCCAACCTCCGGCGGACCGACGCCGGTCTGGGCATGACGGCGGGTTTGCTGATGGACCGGAACTTCGTCCTGGGAGCGCAGATGGACCTGGGGTTGCGGAACATCGCCCCCGAAGGGCCCGCCCGCATCCATACCCGGAGCGTCGGGCTGTCGCTTATGTACGTTTTCCGTAACCGGCAGCTGTTTTGACCCTGTTCCTGTATTTGCGACCCTTCTTCAGGCCGATGGTGGCCATCAGCCCGCTGGTTTGGGCCTTGATCCAGTAATTGAACACGAATTTTTCCCTGTCCCTTTCAAAGTAGATATCGACCGGCTTTTTGCGCGACTGTGGCAAGAGTACGTTGAGCGCAACCGTCTCGAGGCGCAGGAGAAAACCTCTGTGGCTCAGGGTTCGTTTATCGAGCAGCCGGACCCCGAGGCCATCGTAAAAAAAGCCCATGGTACCATAGATGGCGTATTTGTTGCCCGACCACGAGGCGAAAACGGTGTCGGCCTGCCCGCTGGTGATGCGCACGGCGGCCGCCGGCACCGAGATCGCGGAGAAGCGGGTGAGGTCGAGCGGCGAGGCCGCACACGAGGCCATGAATCCCGACAGCGAATCTCCATAGGATTCCTGATAGGAAAAACGATGGATACGTCCTCCGAACAGTGACGCACCCGCCTCTATCCGGAGGGTATCGTCCACACCGGCCCGGCTGTACAGGTTGGTCACCGCGCCGTTGATGTCGTCCAGCGGGATAACGCTCCACCGCCCGGTGGCCACGGACCGTTCGTGGTAGGTAACGGTGTCGTGCGCCAGCAGGACCGAATCCACACGCACCGGGAAGCGGATCCTGCCGGTCAGCTGCGTGGGCATCGGTTTTTCGATACCGTGGTGGAAGGGCATGTTCTTGTCGCGATAGGCTTCCAGCGAGACGCCGTCCAGCAGGATGCGCTGCGCGGTGATCGCCGAGTCGCCCGCTCCGCCGTTCCCAGTGCCTCCGCCGTTCCCTTGGGCGCCACCGAGCCCGACGCCGCTCACCGTGACGGCGCGACCCCTTATCGTAATAAAGTCGGTTTGCCAGGTGGCCTTGGCAAAGGACTGCTCCAAATCGAGCCGCGGCAATACGTAAAAATTATTGACTGTCAATGACTTGTTTTCCGGATTCCACGCCAGCCGGGCCGCCGAT
The DNA here is from genome assembly GCF_035492835.1 of Dinghuibacter sp. NCBI lineage: Bacteria > Pseudomonadati > Bacteroidota > Chitinophagia > Chitinophagales > Chitinophagaceae > Dinghuibacter > Dinghuibacter sp. Next base: position 4,081 of record NZ_DATJIY010000258.1, on the reverse strand, counting down.
ACGTTCAGGGTGGCGGTGGTTAACCGCGCGGCCCCGGAGTTGAGCGTCACCAGTCCCGGCCACTCCTGCCATCGGAAAGTCATGCCCTTGGCGAGGTGTAACGTATCCCGGGTAACCCTTCCTTCGAGTTTCGACGCCTGGACGCTGATGCCCTTTGACCGGTAGGTCAGGCGCCCGTCCTGCCAGTGCGCTTCCACGTCGGTGGTGATACCCGAATGCCCGGACGGCAATACGATGTTTTTTAACCGGGCGCTGAGGGTGGCGCTGGCCGCGATGGTGTCCTTTGGTGTTTGGCTGGAAAACCGAACCGCCGCCGCCTGGAACTGCAACGTGTTGAGCCGTAGGCGACTCATGTCGCTGGAGTGCGCATCCATGCTTAGTCGGACGCGCGGGACCCGCAGCATTAGCTTCTCCGAGCGGTAGTCCAGGTCGCTGATCTCAGCGTCCCCGTTTGGGGTCAGCGCGCCGCTCCCGATCGTCAGACCTGCGCCCAGGGCCACGCCGGAGAACCGCGCGCCGACCCTGTCCCAGGCCAGGAAGCGGCCCTCCGACCGCAACCCGTCGACTTCCAGCCCTTCCACCGTACCCGCAATCCCATTGCTCCCCGCCGCCCCCCGCAGATCGATGCGATCGACGTCAAGGCGGCGGACCCGCAGGACCGGGAGGTCTTTGGGCGCCGGGGCGGCGGCTACGTTGTCCGCGGCGGCCGCCCCAGCGCTGTCGCGTCCCGGCCCCGCGCTGCTTCGGCCCAGCGCCAGTGCGCTGTCGCTGATCGTCAGGCGGTCCGCGTGGATCGAATCCAGTTGTATGGCCTTGGTCTTTTGATAGACGTCCCAGTCGAGCACATTCCAGTAGACATTGGTCGCCTGTAGACGCAGTCCCTTGGCGGTTTGGAGGGACACCGACTCCCCGACGCTGACCGATCGCTGGCCGTCGAAACGGTAATGCCGGACGCCCAGTTGCAGGGTGGGGGAGGAGAAGCTCAATTCCCCGATGTGCCAGCCGGGGATCGCGCGTTTGATATCGACGAGGCTGTCGCTGATAAAAAAGAGGTTCAGCAGGATGTGTGCGTTCAGGTCAGTGACGTTTCCCTCCAGCGGGTTCGTGCCCTCCGCACGATAGTGCGCAGCCCCGTGCGTCACGGTGAAATCGGCCACGTCGATGAGTTCGCTGACGTTGTGGAGGGTCTTATAGAAGAGCGCCATTTTCGCCTCCGACGTGGCCGGCGCGCCTTTGGGCGCCGCCGCACCCGCGCGGGACGCGCCACCCAGCAGCGGCGCCGATCCGCCCCGGTCCGTCATCGATATTACGGGTTCGCGTAGCTCCGCCGCCGAGGCGCGGAGGTGCTGTTGGAGGAGGTCGCCGAGGCTGATATCGCGCAGCACCAGCTCGGGCGCGTGGAACGTCACCGCTTTGCTCATGGCGGTGGGCAGCGTCGGTTCGTACACGACGTCGTGGAAGTAGGCGCCGGTCCCGTGCATCGTAAACTCGCCGATGGATAGTTTATACAGGCTGTCTTTTGTCAAAAAGGCGATGCTGTGCAGGTTGATCCTTACGCTATCGGTATGCAGGGGTGGGTCGAGGAGGGGGTTCAGGTCGAGGTTGAAGACGTCGAGGTTCGCGCGTCGGGTTGACGCGCTTTGCTGGCGGCCGTCCTTGCTTTGCAGCGCGAGGTCGCCGTCCACGACCGAGATAAAGCGGACATTGATGTGTTTGAACAGGTAGTTGCGCACCCGGGCGGCGGAGTCCTTCGAACGCCCGCCGTAGGCGGGTACGGACAGCACGGGGTTGACGCAGGTCACGGTATCCAGGAGGAGCTCGTCCTTCTGATATATCGCCGGCAGGTGCCGGGAATTGAAAAAAAACTGGTCCGCCTCCAGCGTGATGGCGCCCCGCCCGCTGTCCGCCGGCTGCCGGTAGGCAAAGGAGTCCAGCTCGAAGCGCTGACCTTTGCTGTTGAAACGCAGCCCGCGGAAGTCGATGACGTGCCGCCCGCCGGCCAGCGGCCAGTGCTGCCGTCCCATGGACAGGAATACCTTATCGGAGCCGAGCAGGTGGCTGTCCTCGTTGTTGACCTGGGCGAAGTTGGACACCACCAGCGTGATGCCCTCGCCCTGCAGGGGCTCGGTCCCCGCCGGGCCGTGAAAGACAAAAGCCGCGTCGCGAAGGGAAAAAGCATGGACGTTGAAGTGAACCAGCGCCGTTTGGAGGTAGTCGAGGATGTCGGATGCTTTGAAATCGGCGTGCGTTTTGCGGACGCTATTCTTGAGGACGTGCATGTCCATCACGGGACGGAGGATCGAAAGGCTGTCCACCAGGATTTTCTTTTGGACCAGCATCTGGCGCCAGCTGTTGATGGACAGGTAGGCCTCGGGGATACGGATGTTGTACCAGGCGTCGGTTTGCGTGGTGTCCCGGCAATAGAGGATGGCGTCTTTGATCAGGATACTCCGGTGACGGAGGGATAAGGTCACCGACCGGGCGTCAAAGGCATACACGCCCTTGGATTCTTTGTCGACCAGGTACCGGAGGCTTTCTTTGGCTCGATAAATGAGCAGGAACCAAAGGATACCCGCGCCCGCCAGTAGGAGAAATACCGGCAGGCCAATCGCCCACAAAAGCCGCCTTTTCCCTTTCGCTGGTCTCATAGTAGTGTTGGCGATGCGCCAGGGCCGCATCGAAGAACTATAAAATTATATTAACTTTAGAAAGAACCGGAGGGTTATGGACAAAATTATTCAGGGTGGAGGCTCACGCAATACGATTGAGACCATCCTAGTCTTGCTGCTGCTCGTTGCCCTGATGTGGGCATTATATGATGTGCTCCGCGTGTTTTTCGGCGTCCTGACCTTCGCGTTGATTTTCTCCGTTTCCTTTACCGGCCCCTTCGAACGCCTGGTGCGTCTGTTCGGCAACCGGCGCAAGATTTCCGCGGTCGTCTATTCGATCCTCCTGCTGGCCATCTTTGCCCTGCCGTTCATCTACATCATTTCCGCCCTGCGCAGCCACGTCAAAGACGCCATCCAGTGGATCGGGCAGATCAAGGAATCCGGTCTGCCGCCGTTACCTCGCTGGATAACCAACCTGCCCTTCGTAGGGGAGGAGGTGGGCACCTTCTGGCAACAGCTCCAGGAGAGCCCCAAGGAAACCATCGCCATCCACGGGGAGCAACTGCGCGGCGCGCTCCGCCGCATCCTCAGCTCGGGCGCCGGGGTCCTCGGAACGACCTTCCAGTGCATCGCCGGCATCATCATTTCCGCCTTCCTCCTCGCCTCGGGCGAACACCTGCTCGACCCCATCAAAAGCGCGCTGACGCGCCTGCTGGGCAAGAAGGACGGGCTGTCCCTGCTCCGCACCACCACCCAGTCCATCAAGAGCGTGTCCATCGGGGTGATCGGCACCGCCTTTATCGCCTCGATCCTTTCCTGGGTCGGTCTGACCATCGCGGGGATCGGTTTTTCGCTGATGCTGTCGGCGCTCGTGTTTTTCCTGGTCCTTATACAGCTGGGGCCCCTGCTCGTATGGGTCCCACTGTGTATATGGGCCGCCACCCAGGGGCATCCCGGCACGACGGTTTTCCTGATCATATACGGTATCGGCCTGCTGATCGTGGACGCCCTCCTGAAACCCATCCTCCTGGCCGCCGCCGGCGGCAAAATGCCCTTCCTCGTGCTCTTTATGGGGGTCATCGGCGGGCTCGCCGCCTGGGGGTTCACCGGAATGTTCAAGGGCGCGATCATCCTATCGGTCTTTTACACGCTGTTCACCTCCTGGCTGGAGCGCAAAAGCGATGAACCGCCGCCGGGCCGCCCCAGATCCACCGGGCCGGTAACCTGAAATGTCGTATCTTTAAGTCTACAGCTCACCAAAAGAAAGGAGGTATTCATGAAACAAGCAGCTTATTCATGGAAACGTCCCGTTAGTATCGCCTAACCAGGATTTTTCATTAGATAACTGTGCGTCTCAAAGACGCTAAAGCCAGGGTTCCATCCCTGGCTTTATTTTTTGCCCTTTGTTGGCTGGCGTCGTTCGCGCTGGCCGGCGTCATTCGCATGCCGGCTGTACGGAGGGGTGTGGTGGG
>NZ_DATJIY010000257.1:0-8594 GCF_035492835.1 Dinghuibacter sp. | reverse complement strand
TAAGCCACCACGCTCATTTTAAGCCCCAGCGTACCGACCAGCCGCAGGTAGAACGGGTAAAGAAACGGCCGGAATGCCTGGTAGGCCGGGTTGAAGAGGTTCCGGGCGTCCGACAAGTAGCCGTCCGAGTCGTTGGTCATCGTTATCGGTTGGTTGCAAAATAAGACCAGCCAGCTTCCCGCCAGGAACAGCAGTAGTAACAGAGGAATGGATTTTCTCATTAATGTATACTAACGATCAATTGGCGCGTCGCGCTGGCCTTATTGGCGGCGGGTACGGCATGAGAATCGCCTTAATGTAAAACCCGCTTCGCCGCGACGGGTTAAATGAGAGTGTAGCCCCGACAAGAATCGAACTTGTATCTAAAGTTTAGGAAACTTCTATTCTATCCATTGAACTACGAGGCCAAAAAAGGGGCTACGCCCCTTTAAACTTGCCGCAAAAATACAGTATTCTACCGTTATCTTTGCTGCTTTCTAAAACATTCTAAAGGCGGGCCGGGGGTCCGCGGCAAATAGACAATTTATGAAATGGCTTAATATGTTCGTGCGGTACCGGCTGGCGCTGGGGATTGTGCTCCTGTTGGCAGCGGTGGGGGTGAATCTGTCGAGTGGGTTCTGGCCGGCATTTGTACTGTACTTCCTGGCGTTGATTTGTATCCTCGGGCATTTCCTGATCGGGCCGATGCGGCTGGTCCAGGAATACATCGAGAACGGGGACATGGAGGGCGCCAATAAGGTATTGAGCTCCATCAAGTTCCCTTGGCTCCTAATCAAGCCGGTGCGGTCCGTGTATTATACCCTGAAGGGGAATGTGGCGATGATGAACCAGGACTTCGACAACGCGGAAAAGATGATGAAGAAGGGCCTCGACCTCGGCATGCCGATGAAAGAGGCGGAGGGGGCCAGCTTGTTACAGATGGGTATGCTGGCGATGCAAAAGAACGAAATCCGCAAGGCGGAAGGCTATATCCGTCAGGCGCTGCAAAAGGGCCTCCCGGACAAAGAGAATCAGGCCGCGGCATACCTGCAGCTCTGCTCGATCATGATGACCAAGCGGGAGTTCAGGGCAGCAAAGGATTATTTCCGGAAAGCGAAGGCGTTGAAGCCCTCGACGCCCCAGATCGTCGATCAGATCAAGCAGATCGAGAAGTACATCAGCCGCATACCGGGTTAAGCGCCGCGGGGCGCAAATACCCGGAAACATAACGGCACAAGTTAGCAACGGCCAGGGATAACCGATACGTGTGGTGGTGAGGGGCGAATGATTGCAAAAAGAGTACCGATCGAATATTGGGATTGACGATCTCCGTGATGAAAGGGCACGGATCAAAGGTGTAGCGAGGTGTTTTTCACCAAGTTGTCATCAACATTAAAGACAGGGCTTCAGCCACAAAGGTACCTACTGTCCGGCGGACCCGCAATACCACAAACTGGTAATTCTCCCCAAAATCTAAAAAACCCCGAAAAATCTTCCGGGGTTGTTTGAAGGATTTTAAAAACGGGCAAAAGTCGCTAGTGAATGTTAAGCTAGGGAAAATTACGCGGATTTCATAAGGCCTTATGTTTTTTTTAACGTAACGCTCGGGAACGCAGGGGCGGTCCATCAATGAAGCGCAGATTGTACCCTGTCGACCATTTCCACGCCTCCGGAATTTCTAATTACTTTAGCGCTCTGTCTGAAGAATTTCAATATGTCTGAAGAATTTCAAAAAGTATACCGGGGCTTAAATCCTGAACAGCGGTTGGCGGTTGACAAGATCGAGGGACCGGTGATGGTGATAGCGGGGCCGGGGACGGGCAAGACCCAGATCCTCGGGGCGCGGATCGGCAAGATACTGCTGGAGACGGACGCGGGGCCGGGAAATATATTGTGTATGACATATACGGACGCGGGCGCCGTAGCGATGCGACGCCGGCTTCTGAGCTTTATCGGCCCGGATGCCTACAAGGTCCAGATATTTACCTTCCACGCCTTTTGCAATGAAATCATACAACAGAACCTCTCCCTGTTCGATAAACAGTCGATGGATCCGGTCAGCGACCTGGAGCGCATCGAAATCCTCAAAAAGCTGATCGACCAGTTCCCCAAGGGAAACCCGCTGAAGCGCTACCGCGGGGACGTCTACTATGAGATGGACAACCTGCAGCGGTTGTTTTCGGTCATGAAACGGGAAAACTGGACCCCGGAATACCTGGAGGCGAAAATCGACCAGCATATAGGGGACATGGAAACGGATGAATCGTTCCTGTATAAGACAGCACGAAAAGGAAAATGGGAAAAGGGCGATAAGAAACCGGACTACTATACCGAGCTGGATCGTATGGAGCGAACCCGGGCGGCGGTCAGGGAATTCGACCGTTACCAGGAGGCCATGCGGCGGGCGAACCGGTATGACTTCGACGACATGATCAACTGGGTGAACCGGGCTTTCCAGGAAAACGCCAACCTGCTGGCGGACTACCAGGAGCGGTTCCAATACATCCTGGTGGACGAGTACCAGGATACCAGCAACAGCCAGAATAACCTGATAGAGCTGCTGATCAGCTATTGGGAAAACCCGAATATATTCGTTGTGGGGGACGACGACCAATCCATATTCAGGTTCCAGGGCGCCAACCTCGAGAATATGGAGGCATTCGTGCGGGAGCGCGCAAAGGATAGTTTTGAGGAGGTCATCGTGATGCTGACCCGGAACTATCGTTCGACCCAGCCGATCCTGAATGCCGCTGAGTCGTTGATCGGACGGAACCAGGAGCGCCTGGTGGCGAAGCTGCCCGGGCTCAGCAAAACGTTGGTGAGCGCGAACCCCGACCGGACCGGCGAAGCGCCGCTGTTCCACGAATACCTGAGCATGCGGCACGAGCTGGCGGGTATAGCCGACCAGATCGCCGCCCTCATTTCGGGTGGCGCATCGCCCCGGCAGATCGCCGTTATTTACCGCGAAAACCGGTTCGGCGACGAGCTGGCGAAGGTCCTGCAGCTGCGGCAGATCCCTTTTTACGCCAAGCGGAAGCTCAACCTGCTGCAAATACCGTTCGCCCGGAACCTCATTACCCTCCTGCGTTTCCTGGACGCCGAAACGGAGCTGCCCTTTAGTGGAGATACCTACCTGTTCGACCTGTTGCACTTCCCCTTCTACGACATCAGCGCGATGGAGATCGCGCGCATGAGCGTGGCCGTCACCGAGCGCCAGTACAAAGAGCCCTATTCGCTACGCCAGCACCTCTACGAGCGTGCGAAGTCGGTCCCGGCCGACCTGTTTACCCCGCCGGTGAACCCGGGCATCCGGAAGGTATCCGGCTTCCTGGAGCAGGCGCTCAAGGATATACACCAGCTGACGCTCCAACAGGTGTTCGAGCGGGTGATCCGGGAGGGCGGCGTCCTTTCCTACATCGTCGGTTCCAGTGAAAAGATATGGCTGATGCAGGTCCTAACCGCGTTGTTCGATTTCATCAAGGAAGAGAACCAGCGGAACCAGGACATGACGCTCCGCGACCTGATCGAGGTCATCGACCTCATGGCCTCCAACGGACTGCCCATCTCCATCACCCAACTGGAGGGCAACGATCAGGGCGTGAACCTGCTCACCGCCCATGGCAGCAAGGGCCTGGAATTCCGCTGGGTTTTCCTGGCGGGTTGTAACAAGGAATACTGGGAGGGCAAGCGCAAGACATCGAAGGGGTATCTGTTGCCCAAAACCGTTTTCCGGACGGCCGAAAAGGGGAGCGAAGAAGAAGAGCTGAGACGGCTGTTCTATGTAGCTGTGACCCGTGCCGAGGTATTCCTTCGCCTTTCCTGGGCTCGGTACCGCATGGACGGCAAGGAGCTCGAACGGACGGTTTTTATCGAAGAGATCCTGGAGCGCGACCCGTTGCCCGTGGAAGTGATCGAGGTCCCGGAAGAAGCCCTGATGGACCTCCAGGCATTGCACTACCAGGAGGGGCTGGCGCCGGAGATAGCGGCGGTCGAAGAGACCTTCCTCCAGCCGTTGCTGGACCGATTCGTGATGAACGTGACGGCGCTGAACAATTACCTCTATTGTCCCCTCCAGTTCTACTATCAAAGCCTCATCCGCATCCCTTCGGGTAAGTCGGAAGCGGCCGAGTTCGGCGTGGCGGCGCACTTTGCCTTGAGAAGGCTGTTCGAAAAGATGCAGGGGTCTGCCGATAAGCGGACCTTTCCGTCGCGCGCCGACTTCCTCCGGGACTTCGACTGGTGGCTGGTACGTCACCGGGAAAGCTTTACCCGGGAAGGTTTTGCCCGCCGGACCGAGTACGGGCACGAGGTGCTGGGGAATTTTTACGACACGTATGTGCAAACCTGGCCAACGGTAACCCTGGTGGAATTAAACGTCAAGGCCGCCATGGATGAGATCCCGTTGAAGGGACAGCTCGACAAGCTGGAATTCACCGGGCGGGAGGTTAATGTCGTGGACTATAAAACGGGTGACCCCGACAAGGCGCTCCCCAAGCTAAAGGCGCCGAACGACAAGATGCCCGAGGGGGGCGACTACTGGAGACAGGCCGTTTTTTATAAAATATTATTGGACAACTCCACCCATAGCAACTGGGAGGTGATATCGACCGAATTCGAATTCGTCGAGCCGGATGCGAAAAAGAACTACGTCCGCCGCAAGGTACCCATAACCCCCGCCGACATCGCCACGGTTAAAAGCCAGGTTCGCAAGGTGTGGGAACGCATCCAGGCCCGGGACTTCTATACCGGCTGCGGCAAGCCGGATTGCCACTGGTGTAACTTCGTCAAGGAGAACCGCCTGGCGGTCGCCCTCCACGAGGTTATGGACGAGGAGCACGACGAATCTTAGCACTACTTTTAGAGGATAAGCCTTAGGTTTGCCACAATTATGCGTTTTATCATCCCGGTCTTGTGTGTTTTGGGCTTCGTGGCCCTGCTTTCCGTGCCCTACGGCTGCGCCCGGATCGTACCGCCTTCCGGAGGTCCCAGGGACAGTCTTCCGCCCGTCATGGTCAAGGCCGTGCCCAGGGATTCCTCCCTTCACGAACCCCTCACGGGGCTGAAGATCGTCATCGGCTTCGACGAGCATATCCAGCTCGACAACGTCCCCCAGAACCTGTTGGTGAACCCCTATGTAAAGGTCCAGCCGATCGTGGAGCTGACGCCGGACAATAAGGGGATGACCATCCGGATGAAGGACACGCTCGAACCGGGGACCACGTACACCTTGAACTTTGGCAAGGGGGTCAAAGACGTCAACGAGGGCAACGTCCTGAAGAACTTCACCTATATTTTTTCCACCGGCGGATACCTGGACAGCGGCTCGCTGCGCGGTCGGGTGCGCCTGGCGCGGAACAACAAGATCGATTCCACGCTGATGGTCGTCCTGCACCGGCACTCCGACGACTCGGCCGTCGCCAAGGAGACGCCGCGGTACTTTGCGCGGCTGGATTCCGCGGGCCGGTTCCTGTTCGAAAACATCGCGACCGGTGAGTACTCGGTCTACGCGCTCAAGGATGCCGGCGATCACAAATACCACGACAAGTCCAGCCTCTTCGCCTTTTACGATCGCCACATTACGGTCACCCACTTTACGCCGCCGGCGGATTCGCTGGTGATGTACGCATACGCCGAGGAGGGACCCAAACCAAAGACGACGACTACAACCAAGAAGACGACCAAGAAGGAAGAAAAAAAGGAGCACAAGCTGCACCTCAGTGTGATCATCCAGGGGGGTAAGCAGGACCTGCTCACGCCGCTTTACTTCCAATACGACGTGCCGATCGGCAAACTGGATTCCACGCAGCTGCAGCTCACCGACACCAATTTTGTGCGGCTACCCTTCGTCTTTATCAACACCGATACGAACCACCTGAAATACGGACTCCGGTATCACTGGCACGAGGACTCCGTGTACAAGCTGATCATCGGTAAGACCTTCGGCACCGACACGACCGGCGTCACCGTCCTCAAATCGGACACGATCACCTTCGCCACCAAGCGGGAATCGGAGTATGGCAGCTTTGTGCTGCGGTTCCACAACTTCGACCTGGCCAAACACCCGGTCCTTCAATGGGTGCAGAACGACAAGGTCGTCGACAGCATGGCGGTGACAGGTCCCACGCTCACGAGGGACCTGTATCCCCCGGGGGAATACGAGCTGCGGGTGCTCTACGACACCAACCAGAACGGCACCTGGGATCCGGGGTCGTTCTTTGGCGTCCACCGGCAGCCGGAAATCGTCGTTACGCCCAAGGTCCCCAAGATCAAGATCCGGGGGAACGGCTGGGAGAACGAGTACGACGTAACTTTATAACCAGCACCGCATCATCAACAAACTCCGCATAATCCATGAAAAAAATCGCACTATTGCTTGCCCTGCTCCTGGTGCTCTTTCGTTCTTACGCGGACGAAGGCATGTGGCTGCCCATGCTGCTCGGCCAACAGGTCTATAACGACATGGTCAAAAAAGGCCTGAAGCTCACCAAGGACCAGCTCTATGCCATCAACAAGCCCTCCATCAAGGACGCCATCGTCATCTTTGGAAACGGGTGCACCGGTGAGATCGTGTCCGGGCAGGGGTTGATCTTTACCAACCACCATTGCGGCTACGACGCCGTCGCTTCGCTGTCCACCGTAGAGCACAACTATCTCCACGACGGGTTTTACGCCCATAACTTCCAGGAGGAGCTGCCCGGTCAGGGGCTTTCGGTGAGGTTTCTCGATTCCGTCGTGGACGTGACGGCTTCCGTCGAGGCTCAACTGCAAGGGTTGTCGGCCGCGGACAGGGCGGCCAAACAGACCCAGGTCCTCGCGGACATTGCGGCGCGCTACTCCAATCCTGCCATACACGTGGAAGCCATGGTGAGTCCGCTTTTCAAGGGGAACCAGTTCATCGTTTTCATCTATACGCGTTATACCGATATCCGCCTCGTGGGTATCCCCCCGGAAAGCGTGGGCAAGTTCGGCGGCGATACCGACAACTGGGAGTGGCCCCGGCATACCGGCGATTTTTCGGTTTGGAGGGTCTACGCGACCCACGACGGGAAACCCAATGACTATGATCCTTCCAACATCCCGCTCAAGCCGCGTTATTCGCTGCCCGTTTCGTTAAAAGGCGTCAAGGAAGGCGACTACGCGATGATTTTCGGCTATCCCGGGAGCACCAACCGGTACGAGACTTCTTTCGGTGTCAAGTACGAGACGGATATTTTCGATCCTTCCATCGTTTCGCTGCGCGACGCCCGTCTCCGCCTGATGATGGACCGGATGAAAACCGACCCCGCCGTCCGGCTCAAGCTGGCTTCCAGCTATGCATCGATCGCCAACTATTGGAAATTCTTCGATGGGGAACGCAAACAGCTGCTCAAGTATGATGTCTATGGGCAAAAAAAGACTTTTGAAGACCAGTTCTCCGCGTGGGCGGCGTCCAAGCCCGCATACGCATCGCTCTTTAAGGACTACGCCCGTGCCTATGCCGCCTGGACGCCGTACGCCAAAGGGCGTGTGTACCTGAACGAGGGCATCCTCGGTTCGACGCTGATGCAGTTCTGCGCGTCGCTCATCCAGGTGGAGATCGCCATGGTCACGCCGGGCAAGGAGGCTGTTGCGCGTCAGGCATTGGCCGCCGCCGACAAGGCTCGTGCGGCGTTCCTGAAGGACGAGGATATGCCCAGCGATATGAAGATCCTGGCGGCCATGCTCCAGATGTACTATACGGATATTCCCCACGACCAGCAACCGGTAGGCTTCTTCGAGGGGTTGAAGCAATATGGCGATTTGAAAACAGCGTCGACCTACCAAACCTACGTCTCCTCTGTTTTTAGCAATACGTTTGTACTGAATGACACCAAGTGGAAGGCCTTCGTGGCCAACCCCGACGCCACCGTCCTCCAGGGCGATCCCGCTTATGCCGCCGCCGCTTCCTTTATCCGCAGCTACACCCAACGTTACGCGCCGCTGTACACGCAGTTCAACGCCTCCATCAACGACCTCGGACGTGTGTACTTGAAGGGCGTCATGGAGCAAAACCCCGGCAAACCCATGTACCCCGACGCCACCTTCACTATGCGCGTCACCTACGGCAACGTCAAATCCTACAATCCCCGCGACGCGGTGCACTACGACTATGCGTGTACGATGAAAGGGGTATTGGAAAAATACGTCCCCGGCGATTATGAATTCGACCTGCCGCCGAAGTTTTTGGACCTGGCACGTGCGCACGATTATGGGGTTTATAAAGATTTAGCCAAGAACGACATGGTCGTCACCTTCATCACGACCGACGACATCACCGGGGGGAACTCCGGTTCACCGGTGTTGAATGCCCAGGGTGAGCTCATCGGGCTGGCGTTCGACGGGAACTATGAGGCGTTGTCGCATAAGATCGCGTTCGATCCGGTGTATAACCGGACGATATGCGTGGATATCCGCTATGTGCTGTGGTGTATCGATAAGCTGGGGGGGGCGCCGAATATTGTGTCGGAGTTGAATATAAAGAAGGTCTAGATAGCGCGTCTCGCCTGTTTCATAAGCGTTTCGTGAAGTGCCCGGAATGGGAGCGGGGTGGAGTGCCTCTTTTATCCCGTTTTTGCGAAACGTTTCGCAAAAACGGG
>NZ_DATJIY010000256.1:0-11545 GCF_035492835.1 Dinghuibacter sp. | reverse complement strand
ATGTTGCCGTAGTCGTCGGCATAGACGGTGTTGTTGGTGGTGTTGGAGCGCAGGTCCATCTCCTTTTTGTACTGGGCGAAGGTTTCGGCCTTTGTCGTGAGCCACGCCTCCATCAGGGCTTTGAGCGAGCGGTTGTTTTCCTTGAGGCTGAGCCACCGGCCATCACGCTCGCCCATCACCGGGCCGTGCCCGGTGTAGTAGGCTGTGATCGGGATGCGGGTTATGTCGTCGCCTTTTTTGACGCCGATGCCGAGCATTTTTTTCCGGAGCGGTTTCCGCTGGCCGTCATAGAGGTATTGCTGTCCCTGGACGTCTTCTTTATAGAGGTCCGCGACGTCGGCGTAGCTCGAGGTGTGCATCCAGCCACAATGGGCGTTGAAGCCCTGGTATACAAAGAACTGCCCCCACGTTACGGCGCCATAGGCGTTGAGTCCTTCGTCGCTGACGAGGTGGACTTCGAGTCGGAAGTAGAAGGGGACGTGGGGGTTGATATACAGCAACGCGTGGCCGTTCCTGGTACGGCCGGGGGCGATGGCGAAGCCGTTGGAGCCGGTTTCCGGCGCATCTGGTGTCGTTGAGTTCCCGGCGGCGCCCAGCGCGTCGCCGCCATGCGCGTTATAGGCTGCGTCGCCGCGGTGGTTCAGGTAAAAATCCATCACTTCGGCCGGGCGTATCCCCCCGGTGCTCGTGGCAGCCACGCTGCCGTCGGTGAACATCAGCGGGAACCAGGGTTCGAAGTGCGTCAGGATCGCCGGGTGACACCCGGGGTGCTTATAGAGGTAATAGTTTACGCCGTCGGCAAAGGCGTCGAGGAGCTGTACGAGCCAGGGCGGGCTGTTTTGGTAGTCGCGTTTGGCGTCGGCGGTGTCTTCGATGAGCTGGAGCTCCAGGTCTTCCGGAAGGTAGTCGGCGCCGTAAGCTTCGGCCTGGCGGCCCATGACCTCGAGGTAGTTCTTTTCGACGCGGGGGAAGTCGTGCGCGCATTCCTCGTACATCAGCCCGAAGACGGCGTCGGCGTCGCACTTTCCATATATATGCGGGATGCCCCAGTTGTCGCGGATGATGGTGACGCGCGCGGCTTCGGCGGCGTAGCGCGCGAGGTCGGTTGGCGATGGCGCCGTCCGGGCGCGCGGCGGCTCAGCAGCGACGGGCGAAAGCCCTCCGGCGTGCGTAAGCCCAGCGGCGTGCAGGGCAACCGCCAGCAACGGGGTGGAAAAAAGTTTTCTCATGCTCATGAATGCATTAAATTTAATGAAACATGCGCAGCTTCCCCCACCCGCTTATCCTTCTGATCGCGTTTATACTCCTGGCGGGGGTTAGCACCTGGCTCGTGCCCGCGGGGCAGTACGCCCGGGTCCACGACAGCGTCAGCAACCGGGAAACGGTGGTGCCGGGGAGTTACCACGCCATACAGCAAACGCCCGTCGGTTTTTGGAGCCTGATGCTCGACGTGCCGCGGGGGATCGAGGCCGGGGCGGAGATCATCGTCAGTATCCTGGTCTTTGGGGGCGCCTTTTGTGTCATCGACCGGACGGGGGCGTTCCGGGCGGGTCTCCTGTGGCTTATTGCCCGCACCGGGCGGGCGCCGTACCTGGTGCTTTGGCTGGTGGGGCTGTGTTTTGCCGCTGGTGGCGCGGCGGACAATATGTCGGAGGAGATCATTGCGCTGACGCCGGTGATGGTTTTTATGGCGGGACGGCTGGGGTATTCGAAGATCGGGGCGATCGCAATCAGCGTCGGGTGCGCGGTTATCGGCTCGTCGTTCAGCCCGATGAACCCATTCCAGGTCGGCATCGCGCAAAAGCTAGCGGAGCTGCCGCTGTTATCGGGCGCGGGGCTCAGGATCATTTTTCTCGTGCCCGCGGTGATGTTTTGGATTGCGTGGGTGGTGCGACGCACCAAAGGGATCGAGACCGCGGGGGCCGCCGCGGCCGTCGCCCCGCAACCCACGGTGGGCCCCAGCCCCGGCCGCGTCCGCTATACGCTCATCCTCCTCATCGTCCTGGCTGCCTTCATCCTGATGATCTATGGCATCGTCCGGCTGGGATGGGACTTTAACGAGATGACGGCCTTGTTTTTTATCGTGGGTTTCGTGTGTGGCTTTATCGGACGGCTGGGTCTGGGGGGTACGGCGCTGGCCTGGGCGGAAGGCGCCAAGGAGATGACCCTGGCTGCGCTGATCGTGGGGCTGGCGCGGTCGGTATACCTCGTCCTCCAGGACGGTCACATCATCGATACGATCATCCATGCCATGTTCACCCCGCTCCAGCACCTCCCCCTCTTCCTATCCGCCGCGGGGATGATGCTGGCCCACGTGCTGATCCATATCCCCGTGACCAGCAGCAGCGGGCAGGCGCAGCTCACGATCCCGCTGCTCACGCCCCTGGCCGACCTGACCGGCATGTCGCGGCAGGTGATGGTGCTGGCCTTCCAATATGGGCAGGGGCTCACGGAATTGTTTTCACCGACCAACGGGACGCTGATGGGCGTCCTGGCGGTAGCGGGGGTGTCCTATAAGGACTGGGGCAAGTTTGTGTGGAAGCCGGCGCTGGTGCTGTTTGGCATCGGGCTAGTCGCCATGGCCGCGGCATTGGCCACCGGTTACTAAATTTTTTTGCCCAAAAAGTTTGTACAACCAAATGGTTGCTTTATTTTTAGGCAACCATTTGGTTGTATATGATTCAAAGAAGGGACGTTTTCCAGGCCATTTCGGACCCGACACGACGGATGATCATCCAGAAGCTGTCGAGGGGGCCGCAAAACCTTGCCGGGATTATCGAAGACTTTGGCGTCAGCCGGCAGGCGATCGCCAAGCACATCAAAATATTGAACGAATGCGGCGTGGTCTCCATCACGCCAAAGGGACGGGAGCAGGTCTGCGAGGTGCGGATGGCGCCGCTGGACGAGGTTTCCAACTGGGTGGCCGAGTCGCGGACGATCTGGGGCCAGCGTTTCCAACAACTGGGTAAATTCCTTGACGATGAAAAATAACACTAGAGAAGTATGTATTGAACAGGTCTTTAACGCCAGCCCCGAGCGGGTTTTCAGCGCGTGGACCGACCCCTCGAAACTGGTGAAGTGGTATGCCCCGGAGGGATGCACCGTTTTTTATAAAAAAATAGACGTCCGGCCCGGCGGAGCGTTCCACCAATGTATTTCGAATCCCGCATTCGGAGACTGTTGGGCCATCGGGGAATACCAGGAGGTCATCCCGGGCAAGCGGCTCGTGTTCACGTTGGTCAACGCCGACGCGGAGGGTAACCCCATCGACCCGGTTACCGTCGGGTTCGATCCGGAATGGCCGGCTAAAACGCTCGTCACCGTGATATTTACCGAAGAAAACGGGAAAACCAGGATGCAAATGCATCAAACGGTTTCCGAAGAGACCGCCAAACGGACGGGCGCACATCCCAGCTGGCTGCAAATGTTCCATAACCTCCAAGCTATCGTCGAATGAAAAACGTCGTGGTTTTGTGGCTGCTGTTCGTGTCGATCGGGAGCCGGGCCGGCGAACACGGCTACGCCGAGGTCAACGGGATAAGGATGTATTACGAGGTGTATGGCCAGGGCAAGCCGTTGGTGCTCATCCACGGCGGCGGTTCGGATATCGAAACGACCTTTGGACGGGTTATCCCGCTGCTGGCGCAGAAGTACAGGGTGATCGCCATGGACCTCCAGGCGCACGGACGCACCGGCGACAGGGACGCACCGGAGTCTTTTGAGCAGGACGCGGACGACGTGGTGGGGCTGCTGGCGGTGCTGCACGTTAAAAAAGCCGATTTCTTTGGATTCAGTAACGGCGGCACCACGGCCATGCAAATCGCCATCCGTCACCCGGATATGGTTGGCAAGCTCGTGCTGGCCTCCGCCCTTTGCAAACGCAACGGCGTGCCGCCGCAGTTCTGGGATTTTATGAAGCACGCGACGCTGGACAACATGCCCGGGCCGCTAAAAGAATCCTTTCTACAGGTCAGGCCGGATTCGGGGGCATTGCGGAATATGCAGGAAAAAGACGTGCAAAGGATGTTGACCTTTAAGGATATACCCGACGAAATGGTTAAGTCGATCAACGCCCCCACCTTTATCATCGTGGGCGATAAGGACGTTATAACGCCGGAGCACGCCCTCGAGATGCATCGGCTGATGGCCGGTTCGTCCCTGGCCATCATCCCCGGAGTGCATGGGGAGTATATCGAAGAGATAACGACGTTACCCGCCCATTCCGGGGAGGCCGCCTTCGTGGTTCCGATGATCGAAGCTTTCCTGGATAAATAATATTACCTTTTGGGTGATATTCCGCCGTTGTCTGGCACTTCTTAGTATGGATACACAAGAACTTGAAGCCCTCTATACCGCCGCGTTCCCCAAGGTAGCCGCGATGGTTCGCCGTTATGGGGGTGATCTGGAGACCGCCAGGGACGTGTTTCACGAGGCCATGCTGGTGCTGATGGAGGCGGAAGAGCCTCGCTCGGCGGAAGCGTATCTAATGGGGATCGCCCGGAACCTGCTGCGCCGGCAGACACGACAAATCCCGATGGCGGACCTGCCGGAAGATGTAACCGAAGCACCGGTGCAGACGGCCCCTATGGCGATCTGGAGCTATGTCCGCGGCCGCTGTCTGGACCTGCTGAAGGCCTTTTACGACCGCGGCGACACGATGGAGCGCATCGCCTTTACCTATGGTTATTCCAGCGCCCATTCGGCGACCGTCCAGAAATACAAATGCATCGAAAAGTTGCGCGAACAGCTCAAGACCTCCGGGATCTATGAGGAAGTCTTTGCATGATACAGAAACCATCGACCGCTATCTCCTGGAGCGGATGCCGGCCGCCGAGGCGGAGGACTTCCGGGTTCGGATGCTGATTGACGCGGACCTGGCGGAGCAGGTGCGCTGGCAGCGGCGAGCGCACAACCTTGTCCGCCTGGAGGGGCTCTTCGGGCGGTTGATGAGCGACGCCGCCTTCCGTCGGCAAATCGACACCATTTTCACACATTAAAACAAGCTTATGCCCGTCATCCCCACGGTCATCGACGCCGCGACGCGCGGCGCCTATGACATCTACAGCCTGTTGTTAAAAGAACGCATCGTTTTCCTCGGCTCGCCCATCGAAGACCAGATCGCGAACCTGATCGTAGCGCAGCTGTTGTACCTGGACGCGGAAAGCCACCAGGACATCCACCTGTATATCAACAGCCCGGGCGGCGGTATCTACGCGGGGCTCGCCATCTACGATACCATCCGCATCCTGAAGTCGCCGGTTTCCACGGTGGCCGTGGGGTCGACGATGAGCATGGGCACGGTCATCCTGACAGCGGGCGCCCCCGGGAAGCGGTACGCGCTGCCGCACGCGACCGTGCACATGCATCCCGCCGGCGGGAAGGCCGTCGGGTATACGGAGGACGTCGGTATCGCCTACCGGGAGCAGGAGCGCCTCCAGAAGGAAATCTTCCAGCTGGTGGCGCGGACCTCGGGACATACCGCGGAGGAAATAGAAGACTCGTTCCGCCGGGACCGGTTTATGACGGCGGCGGAAGCAAAGGAGTATGGCCTGGTTGATGCGGTGCTGGGCGATGAGGCGGCGATGCCGCGTTAGTTCTGATCCGGGAACTGCTTGACCGCCGCCGCCTTGAGCGCGGTGTCGGACCCCTTCAAATCCGGGAACTGGTCCTGCATGATGCCGATCAGCTCATCGGAGCTGTGGGCCTGCTTGACCGCCTTTTCATAGATCTTCAGGTAGTTCGCCGTTCCGTCGATGGAGGCGACGTCGTCCTGTGCGCTTGGGTCCTTGTGTCCGGCGACGACCATCAGCGGGTTCATCTTTTTGAGCTTGTCGAGGCTTTCGGCCCAGTCACGGCGCTGGTTTGCGGTGAGACCGGCTACCCATGGGTAGACGTTGTCGTAGGCGATGTCGCCGGTGAAGAGCGTTTTGTTACCGCCGATGAACAGCGTAGCGACACCGGGCGTAGACCCCTGGAGGGGCGTCCCGATCTGGATTTCCTCGTTGTCCAGCAGGATGGAAGCCGCGGGGGCGGGGAAGATCTGGGTGATCTTTTCCGGTACGCCCGTCGCGCCCAGGATGGGTTTCCAGAGGGCCACGTCGTTGGTGAAGTTGGCGTTGACACCGGTGATCACCTGGGGGATCGACCACACCTTACAATGAGGAAAGGCGGCCTTGATCGCGCCGAGCCCGAAGTAGTGCTCGGGCGCCGCGGTGGTCACAAAAACAGCCATCAACGTCTTCCCGCTGGCTTTGATCTTTTCGATCACCTTGTCCTGGTCCTCCTTTGTCATGGGGGCGTCAACCAGCAAGAGAAAGTGCGCCCCTTCGATCAGGGCGGTATTGGTTTGCAGCGTCTGGGGTCCGGAAGTAAAAACGGTAACTTTCAATTTGCTTTGTGCCTGGGCCGCGCCAAAGACAACGGTCAAAAGGGCCACGAGCGGCAACAGGCGTTTAGGATAGCGCATGGACAGAAATTTTGGCAAAAGTTAGGGAAAAATCGTGGAACCGTCCGGACCGTTGCTACGTATCTTTACACTAGAAACTTTTCCCATGAACAAAATGTATATATGGCTGTTGGCCTGCGCCCTGAGCGCGGGTTGTGTCAGCGCGCAGTCCAAAAAATATCCCAACCCGCCCACGGCGACCCCGAATACGAAGTTCCCCGTTCAGCACGCCGATGGCGAGTGGAAACAATTGCTCACTCCGGACCAGTATTATATCCTCCGGCAAAAGGGGACGGAGCGGGCGTTTACCGGCAAGTACGACCACTTCTACGAGAAGGGCACGTACTATTCCGCCGCCAGCCTTCAACCGGTGTTCAGCTCCGACGCGAAGTTCGATTCCGGTACCGGGTGGCCTAGTTTTTTTGCGCCCATCAACCCGGACGCGGTGCGGCTGGTGCCCGACAACAGCGACGGGATGGTCCGCCTCGAGGTGGTGGATAGCAAAACGGGATCGCACCTGGGTCACGTCTTCGACGACGGACCGGCGCCCACGGGCAAAAGGTATTGTATGAATTCCGCGGCGCTCATATTCGTGCCGGAGGGCGGGAAGCCGCCGGTAGCCGCACATTAATTAGATAAACATGAGATCCATTATAGTTGCTGCCGCGCTGACCCTCGTCCTCGGCGCCTGCAGCGCACAAAACCCCGACGTAAAGATTCCGCGCGCGACCAGCACCAAGCCCGTCCCGGGCGAGCAGGTCGCCACCTTTTCCGAAGGCTGCTTCTGGCACGCCGAGATCATTTTCCAAAGCCTCGCCGGCGTCCGCGACGCGGTATCCGGTTACTCCGGCGGCACGACCGCCAACCCCACCTACGAAGGCGTAGAAACGGGGTTGACGGGGCACGCCGAAACCGTGAACGTCTACTACGACCCGGCTAAAATTTCCTACGAAACGCTGGTAAAGGCTTTCTTCGCCAGCCAGGACCCCACCGAGGTCAACCGCCAGGGCAACGACGTCGGCACCCAATACCGATCGATCGCGTTCTACCGGAACGACCAGGAGAAAGCCACGATCATGGCCGAGATCAAACGCCTCACGGACGCGCACACCTACAAGGCGCCGATCGCCACGCAGGTCGTGCCGTTCAAGAAGTTCTGGGAGGCGGAGGATTATCACCAGGAGTACATCTATCACCACCCGGACAATCCTTACGTGGAGACGGTGTCGATCCCGGATTACCTGGAGTTCCGAAAGGCGTTCCCGGGGCCATACAAGGCGCTATAAAGGCTAAGGCTCGCAAGGTCCGATTTGTAACCGGAAAAGCCGCACCTCGACCGGCATATCCGGCGCATGCCCCCGCGTCCCGCGAAGCGCGAATAAAGCGATATACCGCGGGGTGATGTACAGCGTGTGCGTCCCGACTTCCTGGAACACGAAGTTGTCGGTTTGCCCGCCGGCGTATAAAAATGTATACACGTTACCGCGCTTTTCGATGCGGAGCGCCGTATGGCGCATGCTTTCGCGGATGAGGCTGTCCTTGCCCCAGCCGAGCAGGTAAAGGGTCTTATGCAATATTTCCTCGGGCTTGCCGGTGGGGGTGCCGGCGGAGCTGATCCCCTCGACGATGATCTGGCGGGGTTGGACATAGTCTTCAAAATAGTCGTTGTAGGCGATCGAGATGCGGATGCTCCGGGACGTCAGGCTGGAGTCCTCCAGGAGGAGGAGGCCGGCCTGTTGCCAGTTGGCGGTAGGGGTGAAGCCGGAGAGCTGGACCTCGGCGGTGAAGCAGTCGCCGGGGATGGGGCGCATCAGGAGGTTGCCGATATACGGCGTCTCCAGGGAGTCAGGCCAGTTGTCGCCCTTCAGGGTGTACAGCGTAAGGGCGCCGGGGGTGGCGACCCAGTGCGTGCTATCGGGGTACAGACGGGTCCAGCCGCGGGTCTGGAGCGAATCGCCGTTGATCTGGGCGAAATTATCGGTAAAGGTCGAGGTGCGGCGGGCATAATATTCACGCATGCTCCAGATACAGATCAGGCCCATGAACAATACAAAGGCCAGCCACGCCAGCCAGGAGTGCCGGATGTATTCGGGGACCAGGCGGCGGCTCCAGGACAGGACCTGTTCGGCGCCGCGGAAGGTGTAGAACCAGAAGCGTTTGGCAAGCCCCTTGGGCACCGGTTGCGCGTCGGGAAGACCCGCGACGCGGATGGTCTGAGGCACGCCGTTTTTGCGCAGCTTTACAGGGAGCCGGCGGCGATAACCCTCCCGGTAGCGGTACCAGTAGGGGAACCGACCCTCCGGTACATGCGGCGTCACGTCGGGGCGGGGCATGGCGGCGCGCATCACCACGGGCGCTACGCGGGGGGCGCCGAGGACATAGCGGGCCAGGGTATCGAGGGAGGCGCCCGTCGGGTGGACGGCGTCGGGTGTATCGAGGTGGAGGTGGAGCGAATAGCCCTGGACGGTTTTCCAACCGAGGGTCATACCCGTTTCTTCGAGGATGTGGGCGCAGAGTACGCGGCTTTCCGCCGCTGTCAAGGGAGCCGGATGGTCCGTCCCGAAACAGCGCCCGCAGGCGTCGCGGAACATCTGCTTAAAGGCCGACTCGTCGGTGGGTGACATAGGGATATTGGATATAAACGAGTTGTAAGATACTCATTTTTCTCTATTTTTGACGCCTTACTATGACTACCATCAGGATATTCGTTACCGGGGGAACCTTTGACAAGGAATACAACGAGCTTACCGGCGAGTTATTTTTTAAGGAGACCCATTTACCGGAAATGCTCCAGCGCAGCCGGAGCACCCTGGACATAACGGTGCGGACGCTGATGATGATCGACAGCCTGAACATGACCAATGAGGACCGGGAGCTGATCGCGCACCAGTGCCGCAATACCCACGAGGACAAGATCGTGATTACCCACGGCACCGACACCATGTCGGTCACCGCGAAGGTGCTCGCTGAAAAGGTGCCGAACAAGACGATCGTAATCACCGGGGCGATGATCCCCTATAAGTTCGGCAGCTCTGACGGGTTCTTCAACCTGGGGAACGCGCTGGCTTTTGCGCAGACGCTGGCGCCGGGGGTGTACGTTGCCATGAATGGGAGGGCGTTTAATTGGGATAATGTGCGGAAGAATAAACAGACGGGACAATTCGAGGAACTACACTGACGTCCCCGTATCTTTATAGCAAACCTATTCCCCCGTGCAAAATATCGTCACCATAGTCGGTCTCGCCGCCGCCTTCTGCACCACCATATCCTTCCTCCCCCAAGCCATCAAAACCATCCGGACCAAGGACACCGCGAGCATCTCGCTCTCGATGTACGCGCTCTTTACGCTCGGGACGCTGTTGTGGTTCATATACGGGCTTTGGTCCCTGAACCTGCCGGTGTACGTGGCCAACGGGGTGACGCTCGTCTTTGCGATGATCATACTGGGGTACAAGCTGCGCTACAAGTAGGCGTTATTGTCGAGCGCCATATCCACCCGCCTTTTGTGGTCGGCTGATAAAATATCGTACGCCATAGTTCCGGTAAATTTAATACATTGCGTGAATGAAAGATGACGAGCTCGTCCTTCGGGAATACCGGGACATCTACCGGAAGTACCTCCAGGACGGCATCATCGACATGGACAAGCGGATGAAGCACCCGTTCAGCTTCCAGATATATACGCTGGAAGCCGCGGTGCCCCAGGTAGGCGGGACCGTGCCCCCGTCCCGGCAAACGCCCTACTGGATCGTGTTGGTCAAAAAAGGCTCTGCCGAAAAAACGATCGGTTTGTACACCTTCCCGATCCGGGAAAACACCCTCTATATCGTACCCAAGCGCATGATGCACTCCAGCCGGGATTGGTCGCTGGATTGCACGGGTTACGTACTCCTGTTCAATATCGATTTTTTCCTCAACAACGCCTTCCCCAGGCAGCACATCATGCGGCGGAAGGTGCTCCGGAGCTCGATCCGGCCGTACCTGTACCTGGACGAGACGCAGGTGCAGCCTATAAAGGACATACTCGACACGATCTACCGGGAGCACGGCGACGATATGGCGGAAAAAAACGAGATGATCGCGATCAAGATCCTGGAATTGCTGATTGGCGCGGACCGGCTGTTTACAGAAGCGGAGCAGGTCGAGGGCGACGTGGTCTATCACCCGGTACTCGAGAAGTTCTACAAGCTGCTGGATACGCACTTCACGCGCGAGCGCGGCGTGGCCTTTTATGCGGAGGCGCTGCACCTGCATCCGAACAGCCTGAACCACGTCGTAAAGACGCAAAGCGGGCTGACGGCAAAACAAAGCATCCATGAACGGGTCATAACGGAAGCCAAGTACCTGCTTTCGCAGACGGACCTCGGCATCAAGACCGTCGCCCACCGGTTAGGGTTCGATGAGCCGAACAATTTTTCGGCGTTTTTTCAAAAGCAGACGGGCGTGTCGCCCATGGCCTATCGCGCCTCGCTTTGAAAGGCCATCCTTTGAAATTCATACGAGGCGGTTTGATTTGTATAGCTGAGAAGCAACAACATTCGCTTTCTTCACAAACAAACTTGTATATGTCACTCATCGAAACCCTCAAGTACGACGTGCGCAACTGGTGGCTCTTTATCCTCAAAGGGCTCGCCTTCCTGGTTGCCGGAGTTTTTATTTTTAGCCGGCCGCTGGCGGGATATGTCGGGCTGAGCGTTATGTTCAGCATCGTCATCCTGATCTCCGGTTTTGCGCAGATCTTCTTCGCGACCGCGAATACCAAAACCCGCGGCTGGGGCTGGACGCTGGTTTCGGGTATCCTGGACGTCGTCATTGGCGCCTACCTGTATTCCTACCCGGGCCTGACGATGGCCACCCTGCCGTTCATCCTGGGCTTCTGGCTGATGCTGCGGTCTTTTTACCTGATGGGCATCGCCTATGACATCAAGGCCCTCGGCGCAAAGGACTGGGGCTGGCTATTGGCCGGCGGCATCCTGACATTGCTGGCGGCTTTTGGGGTGCTCTACTATCCCGAGGCCGGGGCGGTGAGCATCATCGTGGTATCGGGAATGGCTTTTATTTTCGCCGGGATATTCAACATCCTGCTGGCGTTCCAGCTGA
>NZ_DATJIY010000255.1:0-3541 GCF_035492835.1 Dinghuibacter sp. | reverse complement strand
GCCACCCCACCCCGTTCCCTTCGCCTACGCGCTAAAGGTCAAAGCGGACACAGGCAAGACGCGAACGGCACAAAAGAGGCACCCCACCCCTCGCCACGAGCCTTCGCGCCAATGGTCAGCGCGGAAAGAGGCAGACGCGGACGGAATAAAAGCGGACGGAATAAAAAAGGCCGCCCGAATTAAAGGGCGGCCATATGCTGTTCAGTTTATTCAACGGAAAATTTACTCAGCCTTCACTTTTCCCTTGGCCTTGGCCACTACTTCTTCGGCGATATTGTTGGGGGCCGGGGAGTAGTGGTGGAACTCCATGGTGGAGCTGGCGCGGCCGCTGGACAGGGAGCGCAGCTGGGTGACGTACCCGAACATTTCGCTCAGGGGCACCTTGGCCTTGATAACCTGCAGGTTGTTACGGCTGTCCATACCCTCCAGGAGACCGCGGCGGCGGTTCAGGTCACCCGTTACGTCACCCATGTACTGGTCGGGGGTGATCACCTCGACGCGCATGATGGGTTCGAGCAGGACGGGTTTGGCTTTACGGCCGGCCTCGCGGAAACCGCTCTTGGCGCAAAGCTCGAACGACATTGAGTCGGAGTCGACCGCGTGGAAGCTACCGTCGAATACGCGGACCTTCATGTTTTCCAGCGGAAAACTGGCCAGTACGCCGGAGGACATGGATACCTCGAAGCCCTTCTGGATAGCAGGTACGAATTCGCGGGGGATGGAGCCACCGAACAGGTCGTTGACAAACTGGTAGTGTTGCCCGGGGTTTTCCTTCAGCCATTCTTCGTCGGCGGGGCCGATGGCGAACTGGATGTCGGCGAACTTACCGCGGCCACCGGTTTGCTTCTTCAGCACTTCGCGGTGTTCGATGGTCGCCGTGAAGGCTTCCTTGTAAGCCACCTGGGGAGCGCCCTGGTTGACTTCTACCTTGAACTCGCGCTTCATACGGTCGAGGATGATTTCCAGGTGGAGCTCGCCCATCCCGCGGAGGATCGTCTGACCGGTTTCCTCGTCGGTGTTGACGCGGAGCGTGGGGTCTTCTTCCACCAGCTTGGCGATGGCCATACCCATCTTATCGACGTCGGCCTGCGTTTTGGGCTCGACCGCGATGGCGATCACCGGCTCGGGGATGAACATGTTTTCCAGGGCGATCGGGTGCTTTTCGTCGCACAGGGTGTCCCCGGTCTTGATATCCTTGAAACCAACGGCGGCGCCGATGTCACCGGCTTCGATGAAGTCGATCGGGTTCTGCTTGTTGGCGAACATCTTCATGATACGGCTGATACGTTCGTTCTTGCCGCTGCGTACGTTCAGGACATAGCTGCCGGCGTCCAGATGACCGGAATAACACCGGAAGAACGCCAGACGGCCCACGAAGGGGTCGGTCATGATCTTGAAGGCGAGGGCCGCAAAGGGTTCCTTCGCGTCGGGCTTGCGGACCAGGGTCTCGCCGGTATCGGGGTTGGTGCCCTCGATGGCGTCCACGTCGATCGGGGAAGGCAGGTAACGGCAAACCGCGTCGAGGGCGGTTTGTACGCCCTTGTTCTTGAAGGATGAACCACACATCATCGGGACGATGCTCAGGTCGATGGTCGCCTTGCGGATGGCCTCGTGTACTTCGTCCTCGGAAATGGAATTGGGGTCCTCGAAGAATTTCTCGAGCAGCTTGTCGTCGTATTCAGCAACGGCTTCGATCAGGTGACCGCGCCATTCCTGGGCTTCTTCCAGCATGTCGGCGGGGATTTCGATTTCCTCGAAGGTCATCCCTTCGGTAGCCATATCCCAGATAACGCCCTTCATACGGATCAGGTCGACGACGCCCTTGAAGTCGTCTTCGGCCCCGATCGGGAGCTGCAGGGGAACCGCTTTGGCGCCCAGCATTTCCTTCACCTGGCGGACGACCATCAGAAAGTCGGCGCCGGCACGGTCCATCTTGTTGACGAAACCGATGCGGGGGACCTTGTAACGGTTGGCCTGGCGCCAAACGGTTTCAGACTGGGGCTCGACCCCGTCAACCGCCGAAAACAGCGCGATCAGACCGTCCAGGACGCGCATGGAACGCTCCACCTCGATGGTGAAGTCCACGTGGCCCGGGGTATCGATGATGTTGAATGAATATTTCTTGGTGTTGGCGTCGGCCTTCCCCTTGTTGGTAGGGAAGTTCCACTGGCAGCTCACGGCAGCGGCGGTGATGGTGATCCCGCGTTCCTTCTCCTGTTCCATCCAGTCGGTCGTGGCGGCGCCGTCGTGAACCTCCCCGATTTTGTGGATCATACCCGTGTACCGCAGGATACGCTCCGTAGTGGTGGTTTTACCGGCATCGATATGCGCCGCAATACCAAAGTTTCTCTGAAATTTAAGGTCTGCCATGACAGATTGTTATTGTTATTTGTATGATTTAGAATGATTTCGCCTTGTGTACGGACGTAGGGGCGATTTGGTGCGCAAAGGTAAGGATTTCCACTCGCCTGACCAAAAGCCGGGAAAACCAAAAGTCCTTCCAAAATGGAAGGACTTCGGCCAGTTATGTAAAAAAGGAAAATACCGGTTAGATGCGGAAGTGGGAGAATGCCTTGTTGGCGTCGGCCATACGGTGGGTGTCCTCCTTTTTCTTGAAAGCGGCGCCTTCACCCTTGCTGGCGGCGACGATTTCGCCGGCCAGCTTTTCGGCCATGCTCTTCCCGTTCCTTTCCCGGGCGTAGCGGATCAACCACTTCATGCTCAGGGAGATTTTACGGTCGGGACGCACTTCGGTCGGGATCTGGAAGGTGGCGCCACCGATACGACGGCTGCGGACCTCTACGCTGGGGGTAACGTTCGACAGCGCGCGGCGCCAGATTTCGTACCCATCCTCGTTGGTCGTCTTGCCTACGCGGTCAACGGCGTCGTAGAAAATCGTCAGGGCGACGCTCTTTTTACCTTGCCACATCAGGTTGTTCACAAACCGGGTAACCAGCTTGTCGTTAAACCTGGGATC
Source organism: Dinghuibacter sp. (assembly GCF_035492835.1). Classification (NCBI taxonomy): domain Bacteria; kingdom Pseudomonadati; phylum Bacteroidota; class Chitinophagia; order Chitinophagales; family Chitinophagaceae; genus Dinghuibacter; species Dinghuibacter sp. Next base: position 564 of record NZ_DATJIY010000255.1, on the reverse strand, counting down.
CGGAGCCAGCGGCAGCTTTTTTGCTTGTGCTTTACGCATTCTATTAGGACGTTATAATAATTTGAAATAGTTATTTCTTCTTGGCCGGAGCGGGTGCCGCGCCTTTCTTGAGGCGTTTGGTACCGTACTTCGAACGGCTTTGCTTCCTATCCTTCACACCGGCGGTATCCAGGGCGCCGCGGACGATGTGGTAACGCACACCCGGTAAGTCCTTTACACGACCCCCGCGGACCAGCACGATGGAGTGCTCCTGGAGGTTGTGGCCTTCACCCGGGATGTAGGCGATGACTTCCACCTTGTTGGTCAAACGGACCTTCGCTACTTTACGGAGCGCGGAGTTGGGTTTCTTAGGCGTGGTGGTATACACACGGGTGCAAACCCCCCGGCGCTGGGGACAGTTACTCAGAGCCCTGGACTTGCTTTTGGCCCTGATAATTTCTCTACCTTTTCTTACTAACTGTTGTATCGTAGGCATTTTGTCCTTGTAAATTTAGGACGGCAAAGGTAGCTTACTAATCGGTAATACCCAAAATTGTCGCGGTATTTTTTGCCCGCGCTATAAAA
>NZ_DATJIY010000254.1:0-21752 GCF_035492835.1 Dinghuibacter sp. | reverse complement strand
CCTAGCTCGGCGCCGCCGCTGACGGGGAGGATGTGGCCGGTGATGAAGCGGGCCTGGTCGGACAACAGGAATACGCAGGCATCGGCGATGACGTCGGGTTCGGGGCAGTAGCCGAGGGCGTGGATGCCGTCGAGGTAATCGGCGATGGCGGTGGGGTTGGGTTGGGACTGGCCCCAGGCGCGGAGCATGGGGGTCCAGACGCCGGCGGGGGCGATGGCGTTGACGCGGATACCGTAGGGGGCGTAGTCGAGGGCCATGGATTTGGTGAGGGCGTCGATGGCGCCTTTGGTGGCGGCGTAGGCGGCGTGGTTATCCTGGCCGATGGAGGCAACGAGGCTGCTGGTGTTTAGGATGGAGCCTCTTGTCGCTTTCAGGGCGCCGAGGCCGTAGCGGGTGGTGTGGAGGATGGCTTTCACGTTGACGTCGAAGAGCGCGTTCCACTCTTCGGTCGTCGTTTCATGTAATGGTTTGGAGGGATGCGCGATGCCGGCGTTGTTGTGGATGACGTCGATGCGGCCGTGGCGTGCCAGGGTGCGTTCGATGGCGTCCGAAACTTCTTCGGCGCTGGAGACGTCGCCGCCGGTGGTTTTGTCGAAGACGACGACCTGGGCGCCGGCCGCCCGGTAGCGGTTGCGGCATTCGAGGCCGATGCCGGCGGCGCCGCCGGTAAGGAAGATCACTTTATTGTGGAGGGGGCGTTCCATGGGAGTTATTTGAATAGCCAGAAGAGGAGGGTCATCACGAGCAGGAGCGCGAGCGACAGGAATTTATAGTTGCCGAGGCCGCGCCAACCCGGGCGGCGCAATGGGTCCAGGGGGGAGCGCCAATAGAGGGGCTCGGGCGCCGGGGCGGTGGTGCGCGGGGCGGCGGAGCCGGGGGCCGGGGGGGCGGGTAGCGCGAGGCTGAATGTCAGTTGAAGGGCGACGCAGATGATGAAGAGGTAGAAGGCCATCATCATAAAGGGTACGTGGCCGATAAACGACGAAGGGCAAAGCTTGCCCACGGCATACGCGAGTACCCCGAGGGCGGAGCCGATCCACAGCGTGAGTTTTGCGGAGCGTGGAGTCGCGCCGGACCAGAATATACCGAGCAGGAATACGCAGGTGATGGGTGGCGCGATGTGGGCTATGATGTCGTTGAGACCGTTGAAGATGCTTTCGTAGCGGTTGAGGAGCGGCAGCAGGAGCAACGAAAAGACGAGCGCGACCAACGCGGAGACGCGGCCGGCCCGGACGAGCTGGCGGTCGGTGGCGGAGGGGCGATAGCGTTTATAGAGGTCGTAGCTGATCAGGGTGGAGATGGAATTGAGGGCGCCGGAGACCTGGCCCATCAGACCGGAGAGGAGTGCGGCGACGAGGACGCCGACGAGACCGCTGGGGAGGAGCTGGGTGATCATCAACGTGTAAATGCCCTTGCTGTCGCCGTGGAGGCTGGAGACGTCGAGACGGCCGGTGGCGGCCAGGGTATACGCAAAGAGGCCGGGGAGGACGAAGATGAAGACGGGCAGGATCTTTATAAAGCCGCAAAACAGCGGGCCCACGCGTGCGTGCTGTTCGTCCCGCGCGCCGAGGACGCGTTGGACGATGGTCTGGTCGGCGCACCAGTACCAGATGCCGAGCACGGGATAGCCAAGGAAAACGGCGTACCAGGGCATGCCGCTCGGGTCGCCGGCGGGGCGGAGCATGGACAGGCGGTTGTGCTGGCCCTGCGCGTGCAGGACGGCGGTCATCGCATGCCAGCCGCCCATGCGGTTCCAGGAGGCGGCGCTGATCAGGAAGGCGCCCACGATCAGCACGATGGTTTGGATGGATTCGGTGACGACAACGGCCTTGAGACCGCCGATGATGGTATAAACCGCGGTGATGAGGCTGATGACGATGACGCTGGTATAGAGGTCGATGCCAAAGAGGGTTCGCAGCACGATCCCGCCGGCGAGCATCGAGAAGGCGATGTGGATGACGACGGCGCTGACGAGGGAGACGCCCACGAGCCAGTCCCGGCTGGCGCTGTCGTAGCGGCGTTCCAGGAAGTCGGGGAGCGTGGAAACGCCGGAGGTCATGTAGAAGGGGACGAAAAACAACGCGAGCAATATCAGCGTCAGCGCCGCCATCCATTCGAAGTCGCCGTTCAGGAGGCCGGTGTCGAAACCGCTTTGGGCGAGGCTGACGAGGTGGACGGTGGAGATGTTGGTGGCAAAGAGCGCGAGGCCGATGGCGGGCCAGCGGAGGGTTTTGCCGGCGAGGAAGTATTCGCGGGCGGTGCCGCCGGCATCGGCGGTGCCGCGGCGGTGACGTACGCCTACCCAGAGGCCGATCGTGAGTATGAGCACGATGTAGGCGATGCTGATCCATATATCGGGGAGGCCAATCATGGGAAGATAAGGTCGCAGCTGCTCCCGGGCGCTAACGGAGTGCGATAGACGCCGTCACGGATGGAGACCGGGTGCAGGAAGTGCTTTTGAAGGTGCGGGATGTGCTCGAGGAACAGGGCTTCGTGGCCCAGCGAAATATGGTTGAACAAAACGAGGTGTTGATGGATCTGTCCCATGTCGCCCACGTGGGGGACGACGGGTACGCCGAAGTGGCGCGACAGCAGGCTGACGGTGATGAATTCGCTCACCCCTCCTACCCTCACTGCATCCACCTGGATAAAACCGGCGCAACCGGTTTGGAGGTAGTTCTTGAATACGATCCGGTTGGGTACGTGTTCGCCCAGGGCGAGCCGGGTCGGTTTTAACGCCTCGGCAAGCGTCTTGTGCGCGAGCACGTCGTCGGGATGCGTGGGCTCTTCGATCCAATACGGGTCGATGGCTTGCAACGCCCGGCAGGTCGTCAGCGCCTGGGGCAGCGTCCATTGCTGGTTGGCGTCGAGCATGATGCGGACGCCGTCGCCGGCGGCCTGGCGGACAATGTGCGCGCGACGGATGTCCCGTTCGGGATCGGGGGAACCGACCTTTAGCTTCATAGCGGTGAAGCCTTCGGCCACGGCGCGTTTGGCGTTATCGCGGACCTGTTCGTCGGGGTAGTTGAACCAGCCGATGGAGGTGTCGTAGCCGGGGTAGCCGCGCTCGAGGATCGGGAGGCGGGCCTCCTTACCGGGTAATTCGGCACGCAACAAGGCGAGAGCCTGGTCGGTGGGAAGGACGTCTTCGAGATAAGATAGATCGAGGGTTGATAACACTTCTTCCGGAGAAAGGTCGATCAGGAGTTTCCACAGCGGCACGCCCCGGGACTTGGCCCAAAGGTCGAAACACGCATTGGTGACGGACGCCAGGCCCAGGTGGACGACGCCCTTGTGCGGGCCGAGCCAGCGGAACTGCTGCTCGTTGGATAGCTCGCGGGCGACGCGTCCGAAATTCCCCATCAGGTCTTCGATGTCCATTCCCTTCAGCCGTTCGGCATAAAATTGCGCGGCCCTGCAAACGAGGTCGTTGCCCTCGCCGAGGGTAAAGGCCAGACCCGTACCGGTGTGGCCGCTGTCGTCGCGGAGCAGGGTGACGGCATAGGAATATACGGGGTCGCGGTGGATGGCGTCGCTACCCGCGCCTTTGTCGAGCGGGAAGCGGACGTCGCGTATGTCGATGGATTTAATCATGGATGATGGGGAGGGTTTCGGTGCCGGTGTCGAATTCGAGGACGAGGACGGGGTTGTCGGCGCCACTGGCGCCGGTGTTTATGGTGTAGCCGTCGTGGGGGACGTCGGGGCCATGCAGCCAGTATACGCGCTTGGGTGTGATGGGCAGCGCGGGAAGCGTCAGCGACGGCGTTGCTTTAAACAGATGGATATAAATCTTGTTGCCCTTGCGCGTGCTGGCGTAGACGTCGTTCGGGACATAAGGGCCGCCCTTGGTGCCGTAGATGCTTTCGCCGTTGCGCCCGAGCCAGGCGCCGACCTCTTTCAGGCGCGTGACTTCCCTTTCCTCCATGCGGCCGTCGGGCATGGGGCTGACGTTCAGGAGCAGGTTGCCGTTGCCCGCGGCGGTCCGGATGAGGGTTTGGATACACTCCTTCGTGGTCTTGACCTTGTCGTTGGGTTTCCAGGCCCATTGCTGGGCGATGGTAATACAACTTTCCCAGGGCTCGGTCATGTTGAGCCGGCCGATTTCCTGTTCGGGGGTGAGGAAGTCGCCGACGGCGCCTTTTTCTGTCAGCGATGTCATTTTTTTCCCCAGCCGGTTATTCACGATGACATCGGGGTCGAGGCTTTTGATATAGTCATAGATTTCCCGGCCGTATGCGGTGGTCCATGGGCTTTCCCAGTAGCCGTCGAACCAAAGCATATAGGGATGATAACGGGTGATGAGCTCGTGCAGCTCGTTCTTCATCCGTTGCACGAATACCGGCATGTGGGGACCATAGTCGGGGTCGTGCCAGTCGAGGATGGTGCTGTAGATGCAGAAGTGCAGCCCGTATTTACGACAGGCGGCGGCCAATTCCCCCACGATGTCGTGTTTGTAGGGAGAATGCATGATGTTGTAGTCCGAATATGCCGTGGGCCACAGACAGAACCCGTCGTGGTGTTTGGCCACGATGGTCAGGTAGCGCATACCCGCGGCCTTGGCGGCGGACACCCAGGCATCCGCGTTGAAGAGCACGGGGTCGAATTCCTTATAGAGCGTGTCGTATTCGGCGGTGGGGACTTCCCTACCCCGGCTCCAGCCGATTTCCGTGCCGCGGAGGGTGACGGGACCCCAGTGGATGAACATGCCAAAGCGCAGGTCCATGAATGCGGCGAGCTTCGCGTCGTTGGTGGTGGCGGGGGGGCCGTTGAGGAGGAAGTGGGCGATGCGCACGGCGCCGCGGTCGAGATGGAGTCGGAGGACGTGGGGCTTGTCACCGAGGCCGCTGCCGAGCACTTCGTACCATGGCAGGTGCAACCAGCTGCTCCACTGGGTGTGAAGGTCCAATGTCTTTTCCGGGCCACCGTCGATGTCATAGCGGATGATACCGGCGTCGGGGCCGGAGACGACGGCGATGCCGATGGCGGAACCGCGGAAGGACAGGCTGAGCGCGGCGCCGGGGGTGGTGGCAACGAGCATCGGGATGTGGACAAAACCAGGGCGGGTATCAGCCTTGTCGGTGGGCGTCCAGTCGGGATCGATGTGCCAGCTGGAGTCCGGTTCGGCGAAGTTTACCGGGAGGTATTGGCCTTCGGAGAAGTTGTGGGGATCGAGCGCGGCCGCGGCAATGTTGGTGTGGCGGGGCGTGGCCCAGCAGTCCTCGAGGAGCGATTTGATGCTCTTGAAATATAGTTCCTGGCCGAATTCCGCCGGGTGTACGTCCTTGAAGTCGCGCTTCCAATCTATCTCGCCGCTGTGGATGCGGTCGGCGACCTCGCGGGCGATGTTGACGGACGGTAATTGATAGTGGGTGGCGATCAGCTCCTGGTTCGCAATTTCGGCGGGGGTATGGTAGGCGCCATAGTCGCGGGTCTTGTCCTCGTCGGCGAACGCCATCATCACGATGTCCATCGAGGGGTTGGCGCGGCGCGCGTGGCGGATGATGCCTTCGAGCGCGCGTACCTGCAGCAGGCTGTCGGTGCCGTTGACGCGGTCGTTGACCGCGGTTTCCACGAAGAGCAGGTCGACCTTCCCGGAGTCCAGGAGGTCACGTTGCAAACGGAACGCATGGGGGACGCTTCCGAGCGAAGGGATGCCCGCGGCGATGAACCGGAAGGTCGTGCGCGGCCAGCGCTCGCGGAGATAGGCGGTGACCTTGTCGCGCCAGCCGGGGTTGAAGGTAATGGAGCCGCCGAGGTAGGCGACGGTCATCGTCGCGCCGGGCAGGTGGAGGCTTGCGCGGACGTGGTGATACGGCGACGCGGCGGGCGCGGGCGCGGGGGTGGCGGCGGCACGCAGCGTGAGGATCAAGGATATGGCAAGGATATGCTTCATTTCCGAATGTACGCCTTTTGGCGGGGTCAGGTCGATTGAATGGTTTTCATCACGCCGTTGACTTTGACGCGAACGGTGCGCGGTTGCGGGGAATGGACGCGGTAGCTGGTGATAACGCCGTTTTTCCAGCGGATATCGACGGTGAAATTGCCCCTGGCGCGGAGACCGCGGACCTCGCCGGAGGCCCACACGGTGGGGATGGCCGGGAGCAGGTCGATATAGCCTTCGTGGCTTTGGATCAGCATTTCGGCGATACCGGCGGTGGCGCCGAAGTTGCCGTCGATCTGGAAGGGCGGACCGGCGGACAGGAGGTTCGGATATACGCCGCCACCGGCGCCATAGTTGATGCCGGTACTGACGGTGGGATGGATCAGCGTGGTAAATACTTTGTAGGCCCGGTTACCGTCGTGTAGCCGCGCCCAGAAGAGCACCTTGTACGCGATGGACCAGCTGGGGCCGTCGTCGCCGCGGGCTTCGAGGGTTTTGCGGCAGGCTTCGGCCAGGTCGGGCGTGGCGTCGGGTGTGATCAAGCCCGCGGGGTATAATCCATAGAGATGAGAGAGGTGGCGGTGGTGGACCTCGGTTTCCTTATAATTCTCCAGCCACTCCATCAACCGGCCGTCCGGGGCGACGACACCCGGGGGCGGTATTTGCGTGAGCCGGTGGGCCAGGCTGTCGCGGAGCGTGGCGTCGAGGCCGAGGACACTGGAGGCAGTGATGACGTTGTTGAACAACTCGCGGATGATCTGGTTGTCGATGGTAGGCCCCATGCAGATGCTGGCGGTCTTGCCGTTAGCCATGACAAAGGAGTTCTCCGGCGACGAAGAAGGCGCGGTCACCCACCAGCCCTTGGCCGGGTCTTCGATCAACATGCTGTTGTAAAACAGCGCGGAGCCCTTCAGTATCGGGTAGATCCGGGCGAGATAGGCCTTATCGCCGGTAAAAGCATAGTGCTGCCAGAGGTTGTCGCAGAGCCATCCCCCGCCGACTTTGGTAACACCCCAGGAAGCGGATTCGCCGGGCTCGGTCCAGCCCCAGACGTTGGTGATGACGTGGGCGATCCAACCCGGCGCGTCGTAGTAGGCGCGGGCGGTTTTTTCGCCCTCGGGCACCATGCCTTTTACGAGGTCGGCCAGCGGGAGGTTCAGCTCCGACAGGTTGCATACCTCGGCCGGCCACTGATTCATTTCGATGTTGATGTCGAGGTGATAGTCGCCGTTCCACGGCGTATGCACGTCGTTTGCCCACAGTCCTTGCAGGTTCGGCGGGAGGAGCCCCACACGGGTACTGCAGATACTGAGGTAGCGGCCGAACTGGAAGAAGAGCACGGGGAGGCCGTTGTCGGCGTCCGGGTGGTCGTAGAAATGGCCGATGCGATCGCCGGTGGGGAGGGCGGCGGGAGGCGCGGCAGCGATCGCGTCGGCCGGGGCGGCGTCGAGGTGCAGGGTCAAACGGTCGAAGAGACGGCGGTAGTGGGCGATGTGCGTTGCCAGTTCGGTGGCAAAGGGTGTTTTAAGGGCGTCGGCGAGCGTTTTTGCGACAGCCGTTTTGTATCCTGGATTTTTGAAGTCGGTGGCTTCGGAGACATAGAGGATTAGCCCGTCGGCGTGGTCGATAGCCAAGGCGCCGGCGGTAGCGCGCACATAGCCGCCGGTCGCGACCGCCTTGACCGTAGCCAGGTATTGCATGCCGTTGCCGTCGGTGCCGTTGTCGAGCTGGCCGGTGAGTTGTAGCTCGTCGCCCTTCACGGCGGAGGCGCCGCGTTCCGGGCGATCGATCGTGACCTTGCAGGTGATCGATCCGGGTTTGTCGGCGCGGATGCGGATGATGTCGACGTCGTGGTCGAAGCTCGTCAGATACTCGCGGGTGTAGGTGACGCCGCCGGCCCGGTAGGTATCGCGGGCCAGGGCGCTATCAAGGGATAGGGACCGGAAATAGTCCGTGGCTTGTACCTGACCGAAGTCCAGGTGCAACGCGCCCAGCATCTGGAAACAACCATAGGTCGTCCCCCCCGAGCCTTTGCCGGTACAGATGAAGGACTGGTCTACCAGCGACTGCGCCTCGTCGTTCTTGCCTTCCAGCAGGAGCTCGCGGATACGGGGGAGGCTTTTGTGGGCCTCGTAGTTGTTGGCGTCCTGGGGGGCACCGGACCAGAGGGTGATGTCGTTGAGGACGATGGTCTCGCGGTCGGCGCGGCCGTCTGGGGTCATGCCCAGCCGACCGTTACCGAGGGGGAGGGTTTCCTCCCAACGGGCGGCGGGCTGGGTGTACCAAAGGCGCAGGAGCACGGATTCCGGACGGACCTGGGCGGCGGCCGGCGCCGTGAGGGCGGCCAGCGCCAGGAGCAAAAACGGGGGCTTATTCATCAGGCGGATGGACAATTTGCGGGTGAGCTATTCTTTATCCCAGAAAGTGAGTTGCGACATATTGCAATAATTCGGATCGTCCGCCGTCTTGATGACGCGTACGCGGATAAAGCGCACGGGCGGCGGGTTGTTGACGAAGTTGAAGTTCATCGGCGCGCTACCGTCGTCGGAGCGGAAGGCTTCGACCAGCAAGGTCCAGCCGAGGGCCTGGTTAGCGGCCTTCCAATTCGGGTCGTTGCTGGCAACGGTGGTGAAGGCGCCGGTGGTATCCTGTATGCCCCAGACCTCGAAGTCGGTGGGGTTGTGGCAACAGTTCCGCCCGATCTCCTGGATGACGCCCAGGTTGTTGTAGACCTTGCCCATGTCCATGGTGATAGTGCCGGGTAACGGGGACGAGCCATCGCTGTGGAAAATGTTGGGATAGCCCTGGGGCGTGGTGCTGCCGTTCCAGAGCATAGCCACGTTGGTGCTCGACTGGTAGGGCTTCATGTCGGTCGGCTCGTCGATCTCATTGAAGAGGCTCTTATCACATTGGACAAGGCGGAAAATCTGCGGGAAGGTGTCGGGTTTGAGCGTCCAGAAGGTGTCGATCGCGCCGCTGACGGGGATGAAGGACGATTGGACAAGGACGGTTCCACCGGATTTGTAGCTCGGCAAGGTGATCGTGCTGTCCTTGGGACCTATGGCCGCGGTGGATGCCTGCCCGCTGGCATTGGTATATTGGATATTGGTGGTGATGTTGATGGTATCCGGTACGCTGAAGTACAACGTCGCCGATCCGTCCGCATTGACCTGGAAGGGCGTGCTGGCGTTGGGAAGCCGGTTGTGCAGCGCCGCCTGGTAAATCGGCCCGTAGACGCGGGCGTTGTCGATTTCAGCGGTCACGGATTTGTTCCCTGCCGAGTCGAAGGAGTTCACGAAGAACGTATACGTGTACTCGGACAGCTTGTTGATGTAGCACTTGACCGTATCCAGCGGGTTGTGCGTCGTCGCCTGCACGACCGTGGAGTCGGCGTAGTTATTCCAGTACACCACGTATTTCGAGATGCTGGGGTCGGTGCTCGGGTGCCACGTCAGGAGCAGCCGGCCGTTGCCCGGATCGACCTGCGGGGTTTGGATCACGCCGGGATATACGACCTCCTGGCCGCCGAGGAAAGAGCGGTAATTGGTCGCCTTTTTGCCGCAGGAGAGGGCCACCAGGAGTATGAGGATGTAGTAGCGTTTCATTGCAGAATATTTTTAGTAACCGTAACGACGGGTGATCGGGGGCCCGCGGCAAGCCGCGGGCCCCGGGGATCATCGCGGGTCGCCCCAGAATGTCAATTCATTGATGTCAAAAAAGTTATTGGTCCCACCCATGTTGGTCAAACACTCGAACCGTATGTAGCGCACCTTGGGCAGGCTCAACGCGAAGTTGAAAGGGAAGCCGGCCATCCAGAAGTTATAATCGGCGGTGGTGAACTGGGGGTTGGCTAAACCCGAGGGTTTGGCCGGGGAATAGAACTCGCCCATGTTGATCCAGCCGTTGGCGGTCGTTCCGCCGACGGGAGGCAGGCCGGTGCTGTCTGGCATGTTCTCGTCCTGTGGTTGGTCGTTCCGGCCCCAGATCACAAAGGATTGCGGCGTGCCATAGCCCCAGAGGAATTCGCCGGGACCGGAGTCGCCCTCGCGGCCGACCATGTTGAAACGGCTGAGCTTCGCGGACTGACCCATGTCGAAGGTGATCCAGGCGGGCCATACCAGCGGCGTGATGGGCTGCGCGGTGTTGTATGTCGGCTCGTGGAGGTTGTTGTCCCAGAGGTTGGGGACGTCCCAGTAGCTGCCAAAGGGCAGCACGTCCGAGGGGAGGATGTAGTCCTTGAACAGCCCCTTGTTCATCTCGACCTCATAGATCGGGTGGATGGTCGCGTAGACCGTATCGGAAAAGTTGTTCCACGCGTCGGTGATATAGACGCCGAACTTGTGCGCGGTGGTGTCGTAACCCCGGAGGCTGAAGTTCGTCGAGTCCAGGTTTGTATAGTTCTGGTCGATGATCTGGAGCTTACCCGTGCTGTCGGGGCCGATCACGATGATCCCGATGTTGGCTTTCGCCGGGTTGACACAGGTGATGTTGACGCCGCCGAAGTCGGGCGCCATCTTGACCGTGGGATAGGCCAGCAGGTAAGGCGGCGTACCCGGGTGGACGGTCACCTGTACGGGGTCCGACGAGACATTCGCCCGCGTGACGACGGTCAGGGTCACCTGGTAGTCCTGGCTGGCGGCAAAACCGCTGACGGTGATGCTGTCCGAGTAATAGGACGACTTCGTCTGGCGGCTTTCCTTGCCGTTGATCATGTAGTTCGCCTGGACGTACAGGATGTTCTTGGAGTCGGGAAGGGAGTAGGTTATATACGCCCCGCCGTTGAAGTTCGCCACCTTAATATTAGAGACCGGCCCCGGTTTGGTATTGTCGGTGGAGACGATCGTGTTGTACCCGTCCGTCTTCTTACAGCCAAGCTGGCCGAAGAGGGTCAAGGCGACGAGGAATACGATATAATGAAGTTTCATAATGATCTTGTTTTACCAGTAAAGACTTTGTACCAGGTTCGGGTTGGTCAGCAGGTCGTAGGTCTGTATCGGGTAGATATAGTCCTTCAGGGCGAATACCGGCTGGTAATAGTTGACCAGCTGGTAGTAGCCGGATACGGTTTTGTGGTTTTGACCCGGGTCCGTATTCCACCCCTGGAAGGGCGTCGCCAGGACGCCTTGCAATTCTTTCCAGCGTCTCAGGTCCCAACCGGCCTGACCCTCGAAGGCCAGCTCGATCCGGCGCTCCTGGTGGATGATCGCCCGCAGACCCGCCTGGCTGTTGGGTTTACCGGGGTTGTTGGAATACTGCGCCCAGGACTGCACGACACCCTGCAGTCCGGCCCTGGCCCGCACCTGGTCGATGTATTGATAGACCGTGGCGCTGGGTCCGCTGACCTCGTTCAGACACTCGGCGTAGAGCAGCCAGAGGGACGTCAGCCGGATAAACGGCCATGAATAGTTGTAGTACACGGTATTGTTGCCAAAGACCGTCTGGTAAGGCACCAATTTACGGGCCCAGTAACCGGTGGCGTTCCCGCGGAGGGCGTCCGGGGGCGCGGCGAACCCGCTCACGGCGTTGACCACGTCCGCGTTGTTGTCGTCCGTGTTGCCCAAGCCGAACCAAAGGGCGCCGTCATAAGCGACGTCGGCATAATAGCGGTTTTCGCGGTCGAAGTTACCCTTGGCGCAGGGGTATCCTTTCTTAATATAATACTGGTGCGCATCGTCCCCGGTGACAACGGTGTAACGGTTGGTATAGTCCCAGGTCTTGTCCTCGTTGATGGGCACACCGTTGTTGGTATAGAATATCTCGGACTCGCCGATGGGCACCGAGAACTGGGAGTAGATCGCGAAGACATTGGCCGCCGCGTTGGCGTTGGTGCGGGCCGCGGCCTGGTATTGCCAGCCAAAATACGGGTTGAGCGTCCATATCTGTTCGGGGTTCCAGCTTTCGGTCACCGCGCCCTGGATGGTCAGCAACGTTTTGGTGCTGTCGCTCATGTGGACCACGTTCCCGGTCTGCTTGAACTGGTAGAGCGAGGCGCCGGCGGCGTTGGCGGCGGCAATGGCAGCCTGGCAGGCGCTCGCCGCCCTTTGCCATTTGGAGGGATCGGGCGTCTGGTTGAAGAACGGCTTGCCGTTCTTGTCGAGCATCCCGGCATAGTCGGGGTTCCCGTTAAAGAGCGGGCTGGCCGCGGTGGCCAGGACCTCCGCCTTTACGGCCAGGGCGATGGTCGACGTGATCCGGCCCTGTTCCGTGGCCTGGTTCTGGATGACGGCAGGCAGACCGGCGATAGCGGTATCGAGCAGGTTGGACACATAGTTGAAGCACGAATCCACCGATTGTTGCGGGACCCGTACCTGGTCCGTCGTGGCGTTGACCGGAAGGGCGACGTCCTCGATGGGGATCGGTCCGTACATCCGGATCAGCCAGTAGTGATAGTATGCCTTCAAGAATTGAGCCTCGGCGATCCAGCGGGTCTTCTCGTACTGCGGGAGGTCCTGCGGCTGGTCGATGTTGGCCAGGAAGGTATTACACATCCGGATCGATTGCCAGAGGTTCAGGCCCATGTTGTAGCCGTCCCAGTAGTTGAGGAGCGGGTTGTCGGCGTTCTGCAGCCCCTGCATGACCGTAAAGCCGGCGTCGCCACCCGCGCCGCCGAGGGTCGTCCGGTCGCTCAGGTTGATCGGGAAGATGACCTCGCCCGATGTCGTAAACCCGGCGTTCCGCCGGACATCGGCAAGGTTTTGCATGTTGGAGTAGCAGCCGAACAGGTAGGCCTCCGCCTCGTTGGCGTTGGCAAAGGAGCTGTTGAGTGTCGCCTCGTCGTCCGGCGTTACGTCCAGGTATTTCTTGCAGGACGCCAGGGTGAGCAATAAGAATATGGGGAGTAATTTTTTCATCGCTTAAAAGTTCAGGTTTATACCGGCGTTGAACACCTTCTGGATGGGATAACCAAAGCCCTGCCCGGCCATTTCCGGGTCCCAGAGCTTGAAGTGGCTCCACGTGATCAGGTTCAACCCATTAAAGTAGATCCGCGCGTTGTCCATGAAGATGCGGTGCGTCCAGCTCCGCGGGAGGGTGAATCCGACTTCGAGGGATTTCAGCCGCATAAAGCTGCCGTCCCGAAGCCACCAGGAGCTCTGCACATCGTTGTTGCCGTTATCGTACGTGGCGAACCTCGGGAAGAGCGCGTACAGGTTCTGGTTTTCCTCTGTCCAGTGGTTGTCGGCGTAGGCCTTCATGAGCTGTGCGTTGTTGACGAAGGGCTCCGTGCCATAGTACCCATTGTACGTATCGTTCTGGGCCGTGGGGTTCATGAAAAACGAAACTTTTCCTTCGCCCTGGAAAAAGGCGTTCACGTCGAACTGTTTGTAGATGGCCGAAAAACCAAAGCCATACACGATCTGCGGCACCGTGGGGTTGCCCAGGGGCACCTGGTCGTACGAGTCGATCACGCCGTCGCCGTTGATATCCCGGTACTTAATGTCACCGCCCTGCGGGAGCGGAAAGCTGCCGAACTGTTGGGGGGGAGAATTACGGGCTTCCTTGTCGTCCACGAAAAGCCGCTCGGCGATGTATCCGAACTGCTGGTTGATCGGCTGACCGGAGTGGAACAGGTACGGATAAGGATACTGGGGCTCCTCTTCACGACCGGCCTTGTCGCGGGTACCGGTGAAGTTACCCATGAACGTCACCTGGAAGTCCTTGGAGAAGCGCTGTTTGTAGTCCATGTGGATGTCGATCCCGTTGGAGTACGCCGTACCCAGGTTCGCCTGGAGGTTCGAAGAGGCTGTTCCTTCGATGCCCGTTTCCACCGGTATATAGCCGCGGTTGATCAGGATGTTGTAGCGGTATTCATGGTAGATTTCCGCGATGATGTTGAAGTTATGGGCTATTTCCACCTCGAGGGCCAGGTTGCTCTTGGCCGCGGTTTCCCAGGTCACGTCGGGGTTGGGGTAGGCCAGGATGGAAGTGCCGTACATCGTGGTCCCGTTGGTGAGGCCAAAGGAGGCGCTCGGTCCGCTCGTGTTGTCGGGAATCACGCTGGAGAGGTAGAAGAAACGCTGCTTGCCGATGTTGTCGTTCCCCACCAGGCCATAGCTGCCGCGGATCTTCAGACGGGTGAAGACCTTGGAGACGCCGCCCTTCCAGAAGTTCTCGTTGGATATGACGTAACCCGCGCCGATGGTCGGGAAGAAACCAAAACGATGGTCCGGGGCGAATTTTTCCGAGCCGTTATACCCAAAGTTGAACTCCAGGAAGTAGCGGTCCTTGAAGGAGTAGGACGCCCTTCCGGACAGGCCCAGGTTGCGGGCGGGCAGCGAAGACGACAGCGTAACCGTCCCGGTGTTCGGGTCGGTCGAGTTAGGGTTGACCGTTTGTTCGCGCGTACCCAGTATCGTACCGCTCAGGTGGTGGTCGCCGAAGTTGCGGTCGTAGTCCAGCGAACCCTGCATATAGATGTAGGTGGAAAGGTTCTTGTTCCCGGGATAATAGCTCAGGAACTCCTGCGCCGCACCCGGCGAGTTGTTCAGCCAGTTCAGGGTATATTGGCCTGTCGACTCGTCGACGCTCCCGATATTGTAGTAGAACGGTTTATAGGAGCGCTGCTGGTCGAAGTAGGAGTAACGGTTCGTGCTGAAGATCCCGTGGAAGGCCAGCCCGCGCGTGATGAAGTTGAAGTTCTGGTTCAACTCGAACTGCGCGGACATACGCGATTCGGAAGAATTCTTATAACCGTACATCAGGTCCGCGTAGGGATTGTCTTGCAGACCGCCGGTGATGCCCGTATTATTACCGAACAGGATGTGGTGGGTGGTCAGGTTCGCGGAATCGGGCGCATAAAACGCCGGGAAATACACCGGGCTGGTGTGGAGCACCTTATCGTACAGGTCGGTGGCGAGCCCCGACTGGTCGTTGGTGATCGGACCGGTATAGTCATTGAAGTTCCCCCACAACCGTACGATGGCCTCGGTCGACTTGGTGATCTTGACGTTGACGTTGGCGCGGAGCTGGTAGTTCTCGAACTTCATACCCGAGTTGAAGTTGTTGACCGGGTTGACCTGGAGGATCCCATTGTCGCGGGAATAGTCGCCGGAGATATAATATTTGGCCTGCTCGCTACCACCTTGTACGCTGAAGTTCGCGCGGTTGGTCGTGGTCTGCTTGCGAAACAGCATCGACATCCAGTCCACCGCCGGGTAGAGATAGGGATTGGCGCCGGGAGCGTGGTTCCACGTATTGGTGGCGGCTTGAATCTGATTGGGCGTAAAATAAGGCGTGGCCAGCGGGTTACGCGTAGTCACGGCCTCATTGTAGTCGTTCATATAGGTGATCGGGTCGGCCAGTTGTACGGACGTGGTCGGTTTAGAGATCGAGTTCTCGTACCGGATGTTGACCTTGGCCTTGCCGACCTTCCCTTCCTTGGTCGTGACGAGGATGACGCCATTGGCGCCCCGGGCGCCGTACAGCGCCGCGGCGCTGGCGTCTTTAAGGATGGAAAAGCTGGCGATGTCGTCCACGTTCAGCCGCGCCAGGTCGTTGGCCGTCAGCTCGACGTTATCGACGAGGATGAGCGGGCTGGCGCTGTACCCCAGGGTGGTAACGCCCCGGATAAAGAACTGGGAGTTATCGGCCCCCGGCTGACCGCTCCGCTGGAAGGCGATCACGCCCGCGATCTGGCCGGCCAGCGCGTTGGTCAGGTTGGAGGCGGGTATCCGGAGGTCCTCCGGGTTGACCGACGTCACCGATCCGACCACGGCCTCCTTCCGCTGTTTCTTACCAAACGCGGTGATCACCACGTCCGACAGGTTGTTCTTGTTGAGGTGCAGCACCACGTTCATCGACGACCGCGCCGGTACGGCGAGGGTTTCGTAGTTGATGCTGCTGAATTCGAGGATGGCGTTTTCGGGCACGTCCAGGATAAACCGCCCGTTTTCGTCAGAGGTCGTCCCGATCCGGGTGCTACCGCGGACCGTTACGTTCGCACCGCGGAGGAGGTTCCCCGCGGTATCCCGTATCGTCCCGGTCACCGTGATCCTGGTTTGGGCCATGGCGCCCAGGCTTAGGAACGTAAGGCAGATGAAAGCCAATAGCTTCGGCATAGAGCAATCGTTTTGGCGCTTAATTAAAGTTTGGTTTATAATAAACTAAGGTAGAGAGCAGTCCCAGCCTGGGAAATAGGCAATTTGCTGACTTTGATGGATTATCCTACGGTCAGTTCTTCGAGCGTCTTTCCTTTCGTCTCTTTGACTTTGGCTGCTATATATAGGGCGCCCACCGAGCATATGGCCGCGTAGATATAAAACGTCTTATCGCCAAGGTGCGCGAAGAGCGGTGGAAAGGTGAACACGAGGATGAAATAGGCCAGCCACAGGCTGAGGACGGCAACCGACGTCGCGGCGCTCCGGATCTTACCGGGGAAAATCTCGGCGATCAATACCCAGGTCACGGGCGCCAGCGATAACGCGTACGTGCCGATGGCGGTCAGGAGGAACCAGGAGACATGTACCGATCCGTTATGCAGCTGTCGCGCGATGATTATGTAAAGGGCCGTTAGCCCCACCGCGCCGATCAGCATCAGCGGCTTTCGGCCGAGCCGGTCGACCAGCGCCATCGCCAGCAGGGTGAAGACCAGGTTGACGCCGCCGATCAGGACGGTTTGGAAGAGTTGCCCGTCTGTCCCAACGCCGATGCTGGCGAAGATTTTCGGGGTATAGTTGAAGACGACGTTGATGCCGCAGAATTGTTGGAAGACGGCCAGTGAGATACCGAGTATTACCGTGGGAAGGACTGCCTTTTTGAAAATGCCGGCGGCGGCGTTCGACTTTTGCGGCGCGTGTTGTATACCGGCGATCGTTTGCGCCGCGAAGTCGGCGCCGCCGATCTTGTGAAGGGTCCGTCGCGCTTCTTCCTCGCGCCCCGCGTCGATGAGCCAGCGCGGGCTTTCGGGGAGCCACCAGGCGCCCAGCAGGAACAACGCCGAGGGGACAGCGCCGAGGCCGAACATCCACCGCCAGGCGTCGTCACCGTTGTTGCGGAGGGTATAGTTTATGAGGTTGGTAACGAGGATCCCGATTACGACCGTGAGCTGGTTGATCGCCACCATGCGGCCGCGGAAGGGCGCAGGGGATACTTCGGCGATATACATGGGGGATAGTAGCGAGGCCATTCCCACGCCGATGCCTGCGGTAAAACGGGACCCGATAAAAAAGAACCGCGTCGGCGACAAGGCCATTGCCAGCGAGGACACGCCAAAAACGGCGGCAGCCAATAGCAGGCCGGTCCGGCGGCCTTTTTTGTCGCATATCGTTCCCGCGATCAGACAACCCGCAATAGCGCCGAGCGCGAGACAACCGGTGGCGAAGCCCTCCCAGTAGGCATCCAGCGCAAAGGTCCTTTGCAGGAAGGGAAGCGCCCCGGATATGACGGCGAAGTCAAAACCGAAGAGGTAACCGCCCAGGGCGGATACGAAGGAGATACCGATTATGTAGGTTTGATTGTATCGGGTCATTTTGTGCCGAATTCAAATATAGTGGTGGATTTGTATAGCGAGCCGGGCCGGAGGATTCCGCTTGGGAATGCCCCGTGGTTGGGGGCGTCGGGGAAGTTCTGTGTCTCCAGGGCAACGGCGCCGTGTTGTACGTAGTCAACCCCTTGGGGGCCCTTTGCGGCGCCGGTCCACCAGTTCGCCGTGTAGACCTGCAAGCAAGGCTGATCGGTGAATACTGTAAGCAGGCGGCCGGAGGTCGGGTCGTAGAGCTCGGCCGCCGGCACGGCGCCGACGGCGCGCAGCGCCGGGCCGTCGTGGGGGCGATCGAGGACGAAATTATGGTCGTAGCCGTGGTCGCGGGGGAAGGCATCGATGTTCTTACCGATACATTGAGGGTTTTTGAAGTCCAGGGGGGTGTCCGCTACGGGTAGCAGCCGTCCGGTGGGGAGGTTGCGGAGGTTTTTCTCCGAATATTCCCGGGCGTTTACTTTCAGCTCGTGGTTGGTTACCAGGGGATCGGTGAAACCGGTCAGGTTGAAGTAGGTGTGGTTGGTGAGGTTCACCGGGGTGGGTTTATCGGTTTCGGCGGTATAGCGGATTTCAAGGGCGTTGTCTTTTAACGCATAGTGTACGGTGACGTGGAGGTTGCCGGGGTAGCCTTCTTCGCCATCCGGACTATAATATTCGAGCAGCAATGAGTGGTTCGTGGATTCTTTGACCGTCCAGACTTTTTTGGAAAACCCTTCGAAACCGCCGTGCAGGTGGTTCCCGTCTTCATTGAGGGTGAGCTGGTAGGTCGTGCCGTCGATTCGGAGGCGGCCGCTGTCGATGCGGTTCACGCAACGGCCGACGATGCAGCCGAGGTAATCGGGGTTGTCGCCATAGCGGCTTATGTCGTTGAAGCCGGCTACCACATTGACGGGGCGGCCTACCCTATCGGGGACGCACAGGGTTTGGATGGCGGCCCCCAGGTTGGTCAGGCTCAACGCGATGTTTTTGTTCTGGAGGTTAAATAGCTGCATGGGCGTGGGTCATGTCCAGGTGCCATTGGGCGCCTTGGTGGTTCGGGTCGGAACGGAGTACTTCGGTGAGGTGGCGTTCGGCTTCGGCGGCCTGTCCCAGGCCGAACCGGCCGAGGCCAATCAGGTAGTGACAGTGCTGGCGGTTGCGCTGGTCCAGGTCCTGGTCGAACACGAGCATATCGGGCAGGGATACCGCGAAGTAGTCGATGCGGATGGAGTCGTGCAGGTGTTTTGTTCCGAAATCGATGAAGCGTTCGAATATCGCATCGCTGGTTGCTTTGTCGCCGAGGCGGCGCCACGCAAGGGCCTGGTAAAGTATCTTGTCGGGTTGAGGGTCGTTGTAGAAGATGGCCTGGGCGGGCTCTGCGCTGCCTTTGGTGGCTGCCGCCCAGGCGGCTTGTGCGGCTTTTGCGTTTCCTTTTGCGTCATGTATACATCCCATGTAGTAGAGCCGGTCGTTCTCCGGGGTGCCATAGAGCTTGCCTTCGCCGAGGTTTTCGGGGTAGTCGATCGTGGCGTTCAGCAGGGCTTCGGCTTCGTCATAGTCACCGCGGTCAATCGCTTCCCGGGCCAGCGCCAGGTGGCATAGCAGGAATTGGCGGACGACCTTTCCTTCGCCGCCTTCCCAGGGGTGGAAGGTGCGGCCGCCAAGCAGGCCCTGCGCCTTTTTGTACTCGCGTGTCTGGTTATACAGGGTGATGCGCTCCAGGTAGAGGTCGTCGCGTTGGTTAACGAGGTCTGAATGGCGTTCCAGGAATTGTAGGCGTTCTTCGGGGGAGCGGCCGGTGATTTTGTAGAGCTGGTCGAGCTCCATCAGGACGCGGGCGTCCTTCTCGTCGTTTTTGAAGGCCCGCTCCATGCTGTCGAGCGCCCGTTGCTTGTCGTTTTGTTTGTTATAGTACGCGAGCGCGAGGTTGCGATACACCGTGGGAAAACCCGTTGCCTGGCTGGCGGCTCTCTCCCAGTTTTCGATGGCTTCGGCATACTGCCGCTTGTCGTACCAGAGGTTGCCGAGCAGGTACGAGGCCATGGCGTCGCCGTTGTCGGCGGCGTATCCGAGGATGGCGATCTCTTCGATTTTGTTGGGGAAAACCAGGGTGGGGTCTTTTTCTTCGTTGTCGGGTTGCTGCCGTAGCCAGGCCAGGTAGTATCTGGCGAGCGTCTGGTCCTTTACGGGGTCGAGGATCTTTATCGCCTCGTCGTTCAATCCCAGGTAGGCGTAATCGAGGGCCAGCTCGAGGTAGTTGTTGAGGCTGCCGCGCATGAGCGTTTCGAATTCGGCTTTGCCTGGGGCGGAAACGCCGGTTTGCAGCGCCTCCCAGCGGCAGCCCATGTTAAAGGGGTCGATGTCGAGGGACTCTTTTATAAAAGCCGGGTCTTTCAGGAGCACCGCCTTGACGTGGCGCGCCACCGGGCTATGGTGGTTACGCACGAGGGACTGGTCGATGTGCTTCAGCGCCCTTTCATACTGGCCCTGGCGGTACTTGATACGGGCCATCTGGAGAAAGGCGCTGTGTTGCCAGGCGTCGTTCCAGGCGGCCTTGGCAAAGGCGTCGTAGGCATCGCCGGGTTTGTCCTGGAGCAGGAGCGACCAGCCCAGGTTATAATAGGGCTCGCCCTCGTAGGGGTTGGGGTTGCGGATGGTGAGGGTTTTTATGGCTTTTCTGAAATAGGGTTCCGATTTTTTGAACTGACCGCGTCTTAACAGGTAAAGACCCATCGCGTTGTTGCATCGAATGTCGCCCGGGCTTCTTTTCAGGCCCTCTTCGTAGTAGTCCACCGGGTTGTAGGTGGCGTGTCGGTATTGTTCGAGGTGGAGACCGTTGAGGTAGAGATCCTCGACGTGCTCGATGTCTTCGGGGCGTTTGGCGGGTGTGGCGGGAGCGGGGATGTCGTGCGGGGCCGGGGGGTCGGGGGTGTAGCTGACGAGCTCGTGGCCGTCGGACGTGAGGACGGTGACTTGCAGGCCGTTGGCGGGTAGGGGCGCAGAGAAAATATCCCGGGGGGAAAGGTCGGCGCGGAATTCTTTTTGTAGCGCGCCGTCCTGGTACACTTGAATACGCGCGTCCTTGTAAACAGCGGTCGCGTATACCTTGACTTCGCCGGCTTCGACGTTGAGCATGGCCTCTTTTGTCGCGTTCTTTACCATACCCACCTCGGCAAAGGGCATGAAGTATTGCTCGAAGGTCTTTTCCTCGTTGGGCTGGAGCCAGGAGAAGTCGGGCTGGTTGTCGGTAAAGACGCCGGTCATGAGCTCGATATAGGGACCATCCTCGTCGGTAAGGTTGCGGTCCCAGGCTTGGCCAAAGGCGCCGTTGCCCCAGGTCCATTGTTTTTTGCCGGGGGAGACGTGGTGGTCCGCGACGTGGAGCATGCCGGCCCGGGTGTCGTGCTCGTAGCAACCCATGAAGTCATACTTCGAACGGATAGCCATATACGAAGTGGGGACGGGTATGTTGGCGTACCGGGAGATGTCCGTGCCGGGCGCGTAGTCGACCTTGTAGTACATACCGGTGGCGATGGGAAAGTCGGATACGTCGCGCTTGCCGTGGTCGAAAACCGCGTATACGTCCGGGGGGAATAGCGATTGATAGTGGTCGTTGACCTTTACGGCCGGGTTGGCCCACCATAAGAATGTCTGGGGGAAGGGCGTGCGATTGAACAGCTTGCCGCGGATTTCGAGATAGGCCTTCCCGGGATACAAACGGAAGCCCGCGAGCCCCTTGGTCCGGAACATCAGCTCGACCTCGTTCATCCATACGGTTTTGCTGCCGTCGGCGTGCTCCTCGATGGTGCAATCGACGGGTGAAAAGGTGGACGGGCGGTGGTGCTGGGGCCAGTTGAACTCGATCCCACCGGATATCCACGGGCCGGCCAGACCGACCAGGGCGGGCTTGATGACCTGGTTGTAGTATACGAAGTCACGGTGGCGGACCTTGTCGTAGGCGCGTTGCACGCGGCCGCCCAATTCGGGGAGGAGCATTACTTTCAAATATTCGTTCTCCAGGAATACCGCTACGTATACCTTGTCGGTCTTCTCGTCGGCGATGGTCTCTATGACGGGGTGCGGGTAGACGACGCCGCTGGAGCCCTGGTAGACGCGTTTTTCCAGGAATATCGGGTTCTTTTCGGGGGCGCCGGCTTGGTAGGTCGGAATCCGTACTGTTTCTATCCAGGCTTTTACTTCCATATTTCTATCATTTTTGCGTCTTCGGTGGGGATGGTTATCCTTGTTGGTAGCGGGGCGCCGGTTAGGAAATCGGTGGCTTTGCCGGCGGGGAGGGTGTATTCCAGGGGGGATTTGCGGCTGAAGTTGAAGAGGGCGAGCAGCGTCGGGGCTCCGGCACGGCCTTTGGCACCGGTCCCGAGGGTGAAGACCAGCTGCTGATCGAAACCGGGGCCGTCG
>NZ_DATJIY010000253.1:0-13452 GCF_035492835.1 Dinghuibacter sp. | reverse complement strand
GCAGTTATGTACAATTAATCCATACGGCTCAGCAGAAAGGGTATATAGTCACCCTGCTTTTCTTTTGGTTGAGCTCGCCAGAGTTTGCCAAAGACCGGGTGGCGGCCCGTGTACAAAAAGGAGGGCACAATATACCCTTTGATATAATTGAACGTCGTTTTTATCGCGGAATCGCCAATCTGTGTCAACTATTCATGCCGATATGCGATGATTGGGCTATTTTCAACAATATGGCCCAAGAGTCCAGGATTGTTGCCATAGGTGGCAAGGATGTTGACGGTTTGATTGCAAATGGCGATATTTACAGTACTATTGTTCGCCAAAGTCAACACGATGAAAAATAGCGGAAACGATATTTTTGCACGCGCGGAAAAAATCAATGAGGGCATTCAAAAAGCCATAAGGAAGATGATAGAACGCGAGGCAGCCTTGAACGGAAACCTCGTCATCGGCGACGAGCACGGCTTCAAAACCGTCCCCGCCAAGGACGTCCTGCGCGAGCTGAACGAAGAAGCCGCAAAAAAGGCGTAGCCTACATCCTCTCCGGCACCTCGATCCCCAGCAACCCCATCGCAAACGCGAGCACGTTCCCCGTCATCTGGGCGAGGGCGAGCCGCAAAGTACGTTTGCCCGAAGATTCGGCGGAGCCGATGGAATGCGCGGCATAGAAGGAATTGAAGATTTGTCCCAGCCGGAAGGCATACCCCGCAACGAGCGAAGGGTCGTGCTCTACACCCGCGTTGGAGACGATGGACGGAAATTGCTCGAGGGCAACGAGCAGCTCTTTCTCCAGCGGCAACAGCGGCAATGCGTCGGCCGGTGCCACGGCGCCCGCAAACGCTTCGCGGCGCAGCACCGACTTAATCCGCGCATGCACATACTGCACAAACGTCGCCGTAAACCCGTGCAAGTCGATCGACTCCTCCGGATTGAAGAGCATTTTCTTGCGTGGATCGACGCGCAGCAGGAAGAACTTCAGCGCTCCCAGGCCGAGGACCGAAAACAGCGATTCCCGCTCGGAAACCGTAAAATCGTCCACCTTGCCGAGCTCGAGCGTCTTGGAACGCGCCAGGTCCACCATCTCCGTGATGATATTGTCCGCATCCACGACCGTCCCCTCCCGTGTCTTCATCCGCCCCGTCGGTAATTCGACCATCCCATAGCTAAGGTGATAGAGACCGGAAGCCCCGGGGATGCCCAATTTCTCGCAGATCAGCTTTAGCACCTTGAAGTGGTAGTTTTGCTCGTCGCCGACGACGTATATGCTTTGGTTGCAGTCGAATTCTTTGTACTTGAGGTCGGCCAGGCCGATGTCCTGGGTGATATATACGGACGTGCCGTCCCGGCGGCGGACGATCTTCTGGTCCAGTCCGTCGGCGGTCAGGTCGATCCAGACGCTGCCGTCATCCTTTTGAAAAAACACGCCCTTACGCAAGCCCTCGTCCACCATCTCGCGGCCCAGCAAATAGGTCTCGCTTTCGTAATAGACCTTGTCAAACGTCGTCCCGATGACCTTGTAGGTCTGATCAAAACCCTCGTATACCCAGCTGTTCATCCGGCTCCAAAGCGCCATAACCTCGGGTTTCCCGGCTTCCCAATCGACCAGCATCTGCTGTGCGGCCTTCATGATGGGGGCTTCTTTTTCCGCATCGGCGGCTGGTACGCCCTCGGCCACGAGCGAGGCGACCTGGGACTTTAACAAATCGCCAAAAAGGACGTAGTAGTCGCCGACAAAATGGTCGCCTTTAGTACCGGTGGACTCCGGGGTGGCGCCCTCTGCGAACATCTGCCAGGCAATCATGCTCTTGCAGATGTGGATGCCCCGGTCGTTGGCGATGCAAGTGGTAAAAACGTCGTATCCGCAGGCATCCAGGATATTGGCAATGCTCCGGCCCAGGAAGTTGTTCCGCAGGTGCCCCAGGTGCAACGGTTTATTGGTATTGGGCGAGGAATATTCCACCATGACCCGCTCCCCGCGGCGGGGCAACGCCCCATAACGGGGGTCCGGCGTAAGCACCAAAGCCCAATAGCTATCCGCTATCGTCAGGTTCAAAAACCCCTTGATCACATTATAGGCGCTAAACAGTGAAGGCTGTGAAGACACCAGGTAATCCCCCAGCTCGGTGGCGAGCCCATCGGGCGATTTGCGCAGTTTTTTGACCAGGGCAAAAACGACGACCGAATAGTCGCCTTCAAACTCCGGCTTGGTCTGGTTGATCTGGAAATCCCGGGCGTCGGCTTCGAGGCCGTATAGAGCTAAGAGCGCCGATTGAACCGATTGGGTGATAATAGAAGTAACAGCCATAAGGGCCTGCAAAGGTACAAAAAAAGAGGGGAGTCGTTTACACTCCCCTCTTTAATACGTTAGAACCCGCCGCCGCCCGGAGGAGGTCCCCCTCCGCCGCCGCGGAAACCGCCGCCGCCAAAGCCGCCGCCGAACTGCCCACGCGGGCGCTCGCTTTCGGGTTTGACGTCGTATCCCTTGGGCACGTCGAATTCGGTATCCTTTATATCCGCGTTGGTCGTCACCTTGGTCACCTTGTATTCGATCCGGGCGCCATTGAAGACATTCGTGGTAAAGGCCATCGGGAAACCCTTGATCTGGTTGAAGCCACCCACGTTAAAACCACGTCCGCCGGTCTGGATAGGTTCCTTGATCGGCAGGTCGGTCGTATACCACACGTCGGTGGTCATGGTCCGGCCGGCAAATGACAGCGTTACAATGGCCTTTTTACAGGTAACCCCCGCGATCGTCCTGGTGGAGTCGACGTATTCGACCGTGGGTTCGCGGCGCTGAACGGGATTGCCCGCCGAATCCAGGCGCTGGGGCCGGGTCCGGGGCGTATCGATGGAGAAGTACCCGTACTTGCGGCCGCCGTTTTCGTACAGCTGGGTCGTTTTCTTGGCATCCTTGTCGACGATGGTGATGTTGTGGGAGACGTCGGACTTCGATTCCGACTTGACGTGGGCCCCCTTTACCCAAACCGTGATGTTTGTTTCCTGGGGCGGGTTGGGGTCGTCCCCGCCATTGTCCGGCGGCGTAAAGACCTGGGTGGCCTTGATGATGATCGGCGCCGTTTCCTGGGCCCGGAGCGTCAGGGACGCGCCCGCCAGCAGGGATAGCAGTAAGAAGTGCTTTGTCATGCCTAAAGTTACCGGCAAAACCGCCCCTCCCCAAGAAATTCGCGGCCAACCGTCCTAAACCTGAGACGAACGGGTGAGCGGGGGCCAAAAGCCGCCGAATGTCGTCCACCGCCCACCACCGAACGCCGTCCGCCGGGGACGCAAAAAATTGGGCTAGTGAGAACACCAGCCCGCAAGAGACATGAGAAAACTAATAACTGAAACTTTCTGCTTATTTAGAACTTGCAACTTCCATACCATACTGACGAGCAAATTGCTGGTGGATGGCGTTGTCGGAAGCTATTAACAATTTTGTCAGAGTTGCGCCCTGGAAATCAGGAGCCTCGAGGGCAACAGCCTTCCGGTGGGCGGCGTTCATCTGCTGGTCTGCATCCTTGGCAGCGGCCACGGACGTCTTGTCGAGTTTGTTACCCAATACGGCGGCGCTCATCTGCAGATCCGTCAGCGCGTCGGCGCGGGAGATGGATTTGTGATCGGTATAAGCCGCGGCATAGTTCAGGGTCATTTGGGCGTCGGCGTTGACTACCTCGAATTTGAGGTTAGCGGCGACTTGGGCGAATTCGGCGGCGAACAGCGCGTCCGGGGCGTCAGCGACGCGAACAGCGGTCGTATCCTTCAGGCTCCCTGCAAACGAAGACAGGGACATAAGGAGTAATAAGCCGGTAGTGTTGATAATCTGTTTCATATAAAAGGTCTTTTTTTGTGTGTTTGTTTGTGATACAAAGATATGTCTTAAAACGGGTACTATGCAATGCAAGATACTATGTCTGGTTAATTTAGCTATATGAGCGGTCATTTTTCGTGACCGGTAGTTTTTTTGTTTACAATCGAAGATTTTGCTGCAGATAGAAGGGCTTTACGCCAGGGGAAAGTCTAATTCCAGGTGCAGTTCCAAGCAAGTTTTTCGTCGAATGAGGCTTCAGCAATCGCCTTCTGAAGTAGTCCTGAGGGTTGTCGTTCTCTTTGGTACCGGATAGCGCCGCAAAGTTACGAATAATTTCCGAACTAGGTACATTCTATTGTGAATAAATTGCAAAATCCTTTAACGTATAATGAGACGCGTGGGAAAGAAAAAGGTTACACGCCCGCTGGCTTTTAACATCTTATATAGGAAGACCGGCGGTAAAAGAGCCCTAGCGGGCCGAATGACCGGTAGCCTGAGCCAAAGAATCGGCGAAAATCCGGGCGGCCTGGATAGCGATCGAAAGGGTGGGCGGGGATGACAACAAGGACCGGATATCCTGACGACGGAGGAGAATGCCGACATAGAAGGCATTAGAAGATCGCGTCAGCGCCGGGAGCGACGCCCCGAGCCCGATATAATCCGCATATCCCTCCCACAACCATACGGGCACCCGCCGATGCCAACGCCCCAGGTAGTGAGAGCACAGGCTGTGCGTGATCTCATGCGCTATAAAATAGGAGAGGGGCCGCTCGTCCCGCCACCCATGGAAAGGCTCCAGCCGCCCCGCGCGCAAATCGGCGGGGTGTATAAATATGTTCCGCGTCAGCCGGTCGTCGCAAAGTCCGCCCAGGTAGGTGCGTCCGCGCGTAAAAAAACTGAACTCCCCCAAATCACCAGCAATAAACACGCGCTCCTCAAATGACGTATCGTACAACGGCGACCGCGAAAGCAACGACGCCACGGAGTCCATGGTAACGGCTAGCGCGGACGGCAGCGAGTTGCTGGTATAAACAGATATATTCCCCTTATACCGCGTATGGTAAGAAAAGAACGCCGACGGCCACAAAAGACACCCCAGGTACAAGAAACCGAGGACGACTACGGATCCGCTGATCCAGCGCAACACCCTGATCATGCGGGGCCGCTCCATTTCTTGAGGCTTTGCAACAACTGGTCGAGCTGGATGGGCTTGGAGACATAGTCGTTCATCCCCGCGTCCAGACAGGCCTGGCGGTCGCCCTCCATGGCGTTGGCGGTCATGGCGATGATGACAGGCTGAGCGCCGCCCCGGGACCGGATCATGCGCGTCGCCTGTAACCCGTCGATCTCCGGCATGCTTACGTCCATAAGGATCACGTCATAGGGCGAAGACGCGCTTTTGTCCACCGCCTCCCGGCCGTTGACGGCTTTGTCGGGCTGGTAGCCCAGCTTTTGCAAGATGTGCTCGATCAACTTTTGGTTGACGGGGTTGTCCTCGGCGACCAGGATACGCAATGGGTTTTCGGTGGCAAACGTCGGGTCGAGCGTTTTCCGGACCGGGGCCGGCTCGGGCCTCCTGCCGGCGGACAGGGCGTTCAGGAGCGCGCCCAGCAGCAGTGGTTGACGGATGGGTTTGTGCAGTACGGCCTGGAAAGGGTTTTCGCGTTGCGGATAGATGTCGTCGGCGGTCGAGCTGAGCAGGATCACGGGCACGCCCGGCAGCGCCTGCGCCATGGCCGCGCCCACCTCCTTTCCGTTCATCCCCGGCATCTGCATATCGGTCATCACCAGGTCGAAAAACTGCCCCTGCCGCACCAGCGACAGCGCCGCACGACCGGATTCGGCGCTCGTGACGGCAAGCCGCCACTTGGAGAGCTGTTTCTCCAGTATCTGCCGGTTGGTGGCGTTATCGTCCACGACCAGCACGCGCTTACCGGCAAGGTCGACCGTATCGGGCGACGCGGCCGGGAGCGGAGCAGCCCCCGTGGCCTTGGAAGCCCGTATCGTAAAACGGAAGGTCGTGCCCTCGTCCTCCTTGCTGGCAACGCGGATGCTTCCACCCATGAGGGTGACCAGCTTGTCGCATATAACCAGACCCAGCCCCGTCCCTCCATATTGCCGGGTCGTGGATGCGTCCACCTGGGAAAAGGCCTTGAACAGCCGGTGGAGCTTGTCCTCAGGGATGCCGATACCCGTATCGCGGACGGTGAAGGCCAACCGGTCGGGGCCGTCCGCGCCCACGTGCAGGAACACTTCCCCCTTCCTGGTGAACTTGACCGCGTTGGAAACCAGGTTCGTCAGGACCTGGCGCAGCCGGATCATGTCCCCACGGATAACCGTGGGGACATTTTCTTCAATGTCACAAACAAGGTCGATGCCCGCCTCCGCCGACCGCGGGCCGAAGAGGTCCAGCACCTCGCCCACGCACTCTTCCAGGGAAAAGTCCCGGTCCTCGAGCTCCATGTGCCCCGCTTCGATCTTTGAAAAATCGAGGATGTCGTTGATCACGGAGAGCAGCGTCTCCCCCGAGTGTTGGATCGTCTTCACGTAGTCCTGCTGCTCCGTCGAAAGGTTCGACTCGGACAGCAGGGAAGACATCCCGATAACGCCATTGAGCGGCGTGCGGATTTCGTGGCTCATCATGGCTAGGAATATGCTTTTGGCTTCGTTGGCTTCGCGTTCTTTTTTGATGGATTCCGCCAGCTGCCGGGTGCGCTCGAGCACCTCCCGCTCCAACGACAGTTTTTGCCGGGCGATACTGCGCACCCGCAAATAGATGATCCCGTAGACCAGGGCGATCAGCAGGAATGCGAGGAGCGCCCGGAACCACCAGGTCAGCCACCACGGCGGCATAATGACCAGGCGGACGTTCAGGAGCTTGTCGGACCATTGCCCGGTGTTGTTAAAACCCTTTACCTGGAAAGTATACGACCCCGGGTCCAGGTTGGTATAGGTGACCGAATGCCGGATGCCGATGTCGTTCCAGCCCTTTTCAAAACCCTGTAGCCGGTAAGCGTAGTGCTTCCTGTCCTGGGTCGTGTAGTTGAGCGAAGCAAAATCGAACGTCAGGACCGAACGGTTATACGGAAGCGTGATGTCCTGGCGGCCGCCTTCCTCCTGGCGGACCGCGCCGGTTTCGTTTTCCCCCGCGTCGAGGCTTATTTCCTTATTAAACAGCGAGAACTTGGTCAGCACCAGCGGCGGGTCGAACTGGTGCGGCTTTATGCTGTCCGGGTGGAACACGGTAAAACCGCCCGTGCCCCCGAAATAGACCGTCCCGTCCGGCGTTTTCCAGGCGGAGTGCGCCTTGAATTCGCCGGGTTGTAACCCATAAGACGTCGAAAAGTTCCGCGTGGCCCCGGTAACCGGGTCATAGCTCGTGATGCCCTTGTCGGTGCTCATCCACAGCCGGCGGTGGTTGTCGGTTTCCAAGGCTCGGATGATGTTTCCTCCGAGCCCGTCCTTTATAAGCAGGACCTTGAACGTCCCGTCGCGCCGGGACCACCGGTTGAGGCCATAGTTCGTCGCGATCCAAATATCGCCGGCGGCGTCTTCGAGGATGTCGTTGATCGCGTTGTTGCTGATGCTGTTGCCGGTACTGTCGTGTGCATAGTGGGATGGCCGGCCGCCGGCGCCCAGGACGTCGATCCCCTTGTCGAAGGTACCGGCCCAAACGAGCCCGCGGCTATCCACCAGTATCTTCTGGATATTATTGCTCGACAGACCGCCATAGTGTACGATACGGCCGGTGGCCGCTACATACCGGTCCAGCCCGACGCCAAAGGCGGCGATCCACATATCCCCGTTGCGGGGGTCCGCCGACAGCGCGCAGATGTTATTCCCCGAAAGCCCCGCGGTGTCCGCGCCGTGCCTGAAGTACCGGAGTACCCGGCCCGTGGTATCCATTTCCGCCAGCCCCTGTGCAACCGAGCCCGCCCATACATGGCCGCGACCGTCGCCGTCTACGCTCCAGACGTAGTTATTGCCGATCGACAGGGCCACTCCCTGTTTGTGCAGGATGTGGCGGATTTGCCCCGTGCGCGTGTCCAGGACGTCCAGACCACCCCCGTCGGTCCCGATCCAGACCTTCCCCGGGGTGCCAAAGAAATCCAGTACGCTGTTGTTGGACAGCGAAGCGGGGTCCTCGCTATGGCGGTATACCTGGAATAACCCCATGTCCCGGTTGAACAGGTCCACGCCCCCGCTGTACGTCCCCACCCACATATTGTTGTCCCTGTCCCGGAAGATCGAATAGATCGAATTGTTGCTCAGGCTGTAGTTGTCGATATCGTCTTCCGCCAGCCGTTCGATGCGACCGTCGGCATACAAAAGGTTCAACCCGCCGTTCTCGGTCCCGATCCACATCGTATGATCGGCGTCCTCGGCGATCGAGAAGATCATGTCGTTGGACAGCGAACCGGGTGCATCGCCGTGACGATAGTGCCCGAACCCGCTCTTTGACGGCAGGAGCAGGTCGACCCCGCCGCCCCCGGTACCTACCCAAAGGCGCTTCCGGTCGTCTTCGAACAGCGTCGTCACCACGTCCGAGCTAAGCGACGCCGCGTCCTGGTCCCGCCGGCGGAAGAACCCCAGGAGCCGCCCCCGGCTATCCGCTGTCGCCAGACCGTTGCCGCGGGTACCCAGCCAGATATCCCCGCTGCCCGATTTCAGGATACAAACCACGTCCCCCAGCGGCAGGTGCGCCAGGATCCTCCCGTCGGTTTCCCGGATCAGGAACGCGCCCTGGGTCTCGGTCCCGATCCAGATGTTCCCGTCCCGGTCGAGGGTGATACAGTTGACAAAGACGTCCGGGACCGGGTGCACCGGCGCGAACTTCCCTTTTCCCGGCTCGTACCGGCAAACCCCGCCCCCCCAGGTCGCCACCCAGAGACACCCGTCCCGGCCCTCGACCATCCCTTTTATGGAGTTGTTGGGCAGGCTCAGGGAATCCGCCACGTCATACCGGAACACCGTAAACTGATAGCCGTCATAACGGTTAAGCCCATCCTGCGTACCCATCCAGACAAACCCGCGCTGGTCCTGCAGGAAACAAGTCACATTGCTTTGTGAAAGGCCGTTGGCCGTCCCCAGCCGGCGGAATTTTACCCGGTGATACTGTCCCGAAACGTGGACGCTGATTAGGAGGAGTAGGAGAAGGAGCCTCAAGGGTATGTATTGGATACTACAAACATAATTAAAATGTTTTACCTTCGCCCGCTATGACACAAGAGCAGATAAAAGATATGAGGGACCGCCTGGTCGTCCTGGGGAGGTATCTTTGACGTCCCGGACCGCAGGGAAAAGATCGCCCGGGACAAACAACTGACCCTGGCCCCCGGATTCTGGGACGACAACGAACGCGCCACCCAGATCCTCAAAGACATCAAGCTGAACGAGTACTGGGTAAAACTCTACGAGAACGTAGAAGCCTCCATAGAAGACTTCACGGTCCTTTTCGACTTCTGGAAAGAAGGCGAGGGGTCCGAAACCGAAGTCCGGCAGTCCTATGACCGGGCCCTCCAGGTCATCGACGAGGCCGAGTTCAAAAGTACCCTCAACCAGCCCGAGGACGAGCTGCCCGGTATCGTGCAGATCAACTCCGGCGCCGGGGGTACCGAAAGCCAGGACTGGGCCGAAATGCTCATGCGGATGTACCGTATGTACGGAGAAAAACAAGGCTGGTCCGTCTCCGAGCTCGACCTCCAGGAAGGCGAGGGCGCGGGTATCAAAAGCGCCACGCTCCAGTTCGACGGGCCCTTTGCCTTTGGCTTCCTCAAGGCCGAAAGCGGCGTCCACCGCCTGGTCCGGATATCCCCCTTCGACGCCAACGCGCGGCGGCATACGTCGTTTGCTTCCGTTTTCGTCTATCCCCTGGTCGACGACTCCATCGAGATCGAGGTCAATCCCGCGGACCTGGAATGGGAATTCTATCGTTCCGGCGGAAAGGGCGGTCAGAACGTCAACAAGGTCGAAACCGCCGTCCGGCTGAAGCACATCCCCTCCGGCATCATCGTCGAGTGCCAGCAGGCCCGCACCCAGGGCGAGAACCGCGAAAAGGCCCTGAAAATGCTGAAATCCCGGCTCTACGAGGAAGAATTGCGCCGCCGCGAGGAGATGAAGAACGCCGCCAACGCCTCCAAAAAGAAGATCGAGTGGGGGTCGCAGATCCGCAGCTACGTCTTCCATCCTTATAAAATGATCAAGGACCACCGCACCGACTACGAGGTCAACAACATCGGGCCGGTCATGGACGGGGAGCTCGACGGGTTTATCAAGGCGTACCTGATGATGGCAAAGGACGTCGAAGCCTAAGCCGTCTTCGGCCGCCGTGCCAGCCGGTACGTATACCTCAGCCACGCGGCCAGGTTGCGCCTTTTCTCCATATCGATGATGAGCTCCTGCCTGGAATACTTATCAAAAGGCGGCGTCAGCTCCTGCAATTGATCCAGCGCGATCATCCCAAAGGCGCATATCCCGGCCATGGCCAGGCGGAACGGCGCACGCCGGCGCTCCGGGACCTCGAGCGCCTCGACGGTGCGCAGTATCCCGTTCACCTGGTCCTCGAAAAACACGCGGAAGACCGCCACGTCGCGCATCCGCAGGGGTAGCGTATCCATGTTGTCCCCAAGGTCCTTATAGATATCGAAGAGGTCGTTGGTGAGCTGGATGATCGTCCCGATCCGGTACCAGCAGTCGCGCTCCGCGGGGGTGGGGGAGGCGTCGAGGTAAAAGCTGCAGAGCAGCACCGACAAGCCGCCCTTGCGGAACGTGATCTCCCGCAGCGCATCGTCGGAGAGCCGCGTGTCCGGCGCGCCCACCGGGATGGCCACGCGTGCCTGCTTCTTCGAATCCCACTGCGCCGTAAATAATTTCCGCGTCAGCGACTCATACATCGTTTTTTCCCGCACATGGTCCCGCAGCAGCAGGTGCGAATCCCGGAACACCGACTCGTCGAATGTCCGCGGCACAAAGCCCGCGGGCTCGAACGACAGCGCCAGCAGCTCGTCCTCCGGCAGCGCGATGATGTCCGTAAAGTCGTCGAAGAGCGAGCTGCAGATAAAGTAGTGGATGAACCTCAACTTCTCCGCGGTGCTGGTCGTGCGGCCGTGCAGAAGCGTAAACGCGTCGCACATCATGGGATTATAAATGCCATAGCTGACCGCGATCTTGCGCCGGGTGGCGTCGGTGAACCGGCCGCCGTATTTTTTCTCAATGTCTCCCAGTAAGGCGTACGCCCGGCGGGTTTCGATCCGACGTTGACGGAGGATATATACGGCGGCGCGGATCACCTGGGAGGAGAATCGGAAAAAATACCCCATGGGCTGCAAGAAAGGGACATTTCGTAACTTTGGCGAAATTTTTTTTCCATGAGTGTTGGCGATTTTGTTTACCCCCTGCCTGTGAACGAGCCCGTGCTGGGTTATGCGCCGGGGAGCAAGGAAAGGGAACTTTTGCAGAAAGCGCTAAAAGAGATGAAGGCGGAGACCGCCGACATCCCGATGTATATAGGCAGCGACGAGGTACGGACCGGTAAGACGGTAACCCTTCATCCGCCCCACGAGCACAAACACGTCCTGGGGAAATTCCACGTCGGCGACAAAAGCCATTTCGCCAGGGCCATCGACGCCGCGCTCACCGCCCGTAAGGCGTGGGCCGACCTAAGCTGGGCCAACCGCGCCAATATTTTCCTCAAAGCCGCGGACCTGCTGGCGACCAAGTACCGCTACCAGGTCAACGCCGCCACCATGCTCGGTCAGAGCAAGAACGCCTACCAGGCCGAGATCGACAGCGCCTGCGAGTTGATCGACTTCCTCCGCTTCAACGTACACTTCCTGACGGAAATATATCGCCAGCAGCCCATCAGCTCCCCCGGCGTCCATAACCGTCTCGAATACCGCCCGCTGGAAGGCTTCGTGGTGGCCATCACCCCCTTCAATTTTACCGCCATTGCCGGGAACCTGCCCTCGGCGCCCGCCCTTTGCGGGAACGTGGTGGTCTGGAAACCCTCCGACACCCAGGTGCTCGCCGCGAACGTAGTCATGAAAATATTCAGGGAAGCCGGCCTGCCCGACGGCGTCATCAACCTCGTCTACGGCGACGGCCCCGAGTTCGGGGATACGGTCTTTGCCCACAGGGACTTTGCCGGGGTACACTTCACCGGTAGCACCCGAACGTTCAACCACATCTGGAAGACCATCGGAGAAAACGTCGCCCGTTATCGCACGTACCCTCGGATCGTCGGGGAAACCGGCGGCAAGGACTTCGTACTGGTCCACAAAAGCGCCCACGCCGACACCGTCGTCACCGGTCTGGTCCGCGGCGCGTTCGAATACCAGGGCCAGAAGTGCTCCGCGGCTTCCCGCGCGTACATCCCCTCCAACCTCGCCCCTGCCATCAGGGCCGGTATAAAGACCGCCGTGGAGACCATGAAGATGGGCACCGTCGAAGACTTCGGCAACTTCATCAACGCCGTGATCGACGAGCGGTCCTTCGACAAGATCGCGGGCTATATCGACAAGGCAAAATCGTCCAAGGACGCAAAGATCCTCGTCGGCGGCACCTATGACAAAAACGCCGGCTATTTCGTGGCCCCCACGGTCATCGAAACCAGCGATCCGGCCTTCGTCACGATGTGCGACGAGATATTCGGCCCCGTACTGACGATCTATACCTACGAAGCCGACGACT
This sequence comes from Dinghuibacter sp., assembly GCF_035492835.1. NCBI lineage: Bacteria > Pseudomonadati > Bacteroidota > Chitinophagia > Chitinophagales > Chitinophagaceae > Dinghuibacter > Dinghuibacter sp. The sequence continues at coordinate 956 of NZ_DATJIY010000253.1, read as the reverse complement.
TCGAAAAGGCGCTCGACCTCGTCGACGGCACCTCACCCTACGCCCTGACGGGCGCCGTTTTCGCCCAGGACCGCGCCGCCGTCGAACGCGCCACCCAGCGCCTGACCCACAGCGCCGGCAACTTCTACATCAATGACAAGCCCACGGGAGCGGTCGTCGGCCAGCAGCCCTTTGGTGGCGCCCGCGCCTCCGGCACCAACGACAAGGCCGGCTCCGCCCTCAACCTCTACCGCTGGCTGAGCGCCCGCACCATCAAGGAAAACTATAACCCGCCCGTGGATTATCGCTATCCCTTTTTAGGATAACTTTACCCCCTATGACGAGCATCCTCCTCCAACCCGAGCAACTGCGACTGACCATCCAACGCCTGGCCCACGAGCTGACGGAGGACGGGTTGGATTTCAAGCATACCGTTTTTATCGGCATACAACCCCGGGGCATCAAATTCGCGGACCGCGTCATCGACGAAATCCGCCGTTTGTACCCCGGGGAAAAGGTCCTCTACGGCAAGCTGGACATCACCTTCTACCGTGACGACGTCCGCGAAGGCATTCGCCTGGCCAACCAGACCTCCATCGACTTCTCCGTCGAAGGCAAGACCGTCATCCTCATCGACGACGTCCTCTACACCGGCCGCACTATCCGCTCCGCCCTCGACGCCCTGATCGACTTCGGCCGCCCCGCCCGCGTCGAGCTCTGCGCCCTCATCGACCGCCGCTTCAGCCGCGAGCTCCCCATCCAGCCCGACTATTGCGGCCGCGCCATCGACTCCATCGTGACCCAAAAGGTCCTCGTCGACTGGGACAGCGAGTCCGTCATCCTCCTGGAAGGCGCCTAGTTCAAATACCCCGACCGCACCATCCGCTCCGCCCGCCCCGTTCCGACGGCCCCTAAGCGCGCCCGCGGTATCGTGGCCCGCCGTGCCTCTTTTACCTCGTTTTGGCCTGGGCCCAGGC
>NZ_DATJIY010000252.1:0-5664 GCF_035492835.1 Dinghuibacter sp. | reverse complement strand
TCCCGGCGTATGCCGGACGAAGGAAACCGTATCCCCGTGAAAATAACCCACGGCCCGAAGCGAACCGGGTGTAAACGCCACATCGGTAAAGGTGAACGGCGGGTGGTCCAGGTGCCGGCCGTTGCCGCCGTCGAACGGGTTCCCGCCGTGGTCCCAGTCGCCATAGGGGGAATCCGGGCCGTCATCCGGCCGCCGCGTGGCTACGCGCAAACCGTTTACGAGCAACGACACCGAATCAGCGTTGCTGTATACCACGACCTTCCCCGACGTGTCAAACGGCGTCCACCAGTTCGCGATAAACACCACCGGCGCCGAACCCCGGCGTGTAAAGGCGTCCCGCTGACTCTGAAAGAAGTAATAGCTGAACTTCGGCAACCGGAACACATCCATCACCCCCCAATCCGTCGTCCCGCGCGTAGGCGCTTCGAACCCGTCGTAAAAAGCCCAGTTGGCGTCGCCTATGGTCCACGGATAGTACAACGGCCCGCGCAGCAGGTTGTGCTCCCACTGGATGTTCCAGGCATTGTGCAGCAAAGAGGCTTCGGACATACGGGACGAATTTGTCGTCGACTGTTCGCCTCCGAACTCATAATGCCCGTATTCTCTTACAAAACCCGGCTGCAACGGCTGCACGTCCTGCGGCCGGCCGAACGGGTCTTCCCAGCTGTTGTAGGGCACGTCCCAGGCGGTATTTTTCGCGCCATAGGTATCCCCCGCCGTAAAGAACTGGTCCCCCGGGTACTCCTCGTGCGCCACGCGCGCGGAAGCGATGCGGAAGGAATCCGGCGGGTAGCTTTCGTTGAGGCTCATCTCCCACATGACGACACACGGATGGTTCCGGTCCCGCCGGACGGTCTCGCGGATGTCACGGTAAACGCGTGCGCGAAAACGGGGTCCGTTATTGAAGAACTGCCACCCGGGGATCGCGTCAGCGACCATCAGGCCGAGCGAATCGCAAGCGTCGTAAACCGACGGGTCCTGCGGATAATGCGCCAGCCGGACGAAGTTCATCCCCGCGTCCTTGATGCGTTTGAGGTCGCGGTAGCTTTCGGCAGCGGACACTGCGTTCCCGATATACGGGTGGTCCTGGTGCCGGTTGGTGCCGACGATGCGATACGGCTTGCCGTTGAGCAAAAAGCCTTCGGTCCGCGTGAACCGGAGCGACCGGATACCGATGCGCGTCACCACCTCGTCCACGACGCGCCCACCCACCAGCAACTGCGTACGCAGCACATACAAATGCGGGTCCTCCGGCGACCAAAGACGCGGTTGCGCCACGGTAAAGCGTTGCAAAACCGAATCCCGCGCACCGCCAGAATCCAGAGCCTCGCCCGGGGCCATCACCCGCCCCTCCAGCACCTGCCGCACGAGCCCGGCCGACGCCGACGTCCGCACGACGACCGTCGCCGAAGACGACGAAACGTCCTCGTACCGGACAAACACGTCGTCGATGTGCCGCGCAGGCAACCCCACGAGCCACACGTTCCTGTAGATCCCGCTCCAATATAAAAACCCTAACCGCTCGAGCGGCTTCCCCGGCGGCGTCTGGTTGTTGTTCCGGTTGTCGACGCGGACCAGAATAGTGCTGTCGCCAGGATGCAGCGGCACGGTAAACGGCAGGTACCCACCCTGGTGCTGGAGCACGAACCGCCCATTGACCCACACCGACGCGACCTGCATGGCGGCATCGAACCGCAGGGAATAGGTTCGCCCGTCAGGGGGCACGCTAAAGCGCTTCCGGTAATAACAAATCCCCACGAACTGCCGCGGCCCCGGGTTGAGCTCCGACTCGTCGCGCGCCGGCGCCGGCAGCGTGACCGGCGTCCACATCAGCGATCGGATCAGCGGATACTCACGGTCGAAACCGCGCACCGCGGCCCCGACCTCGTCGCTTCCCGGGGCCGCCAGGGAAGACCCGCCCCCGGCGGAGACGTGCTCATCCGTGAACTGCCCCGTAAACGACGTCCCCTGCCGCACGCGCCCTGCCCCGGCGGCAATATTGGGCGAGTCGATCGCAAATCGCTCCCACCCGCGATCGAAGGAGACTTCGACGCGCCCCGCGCCACGCCCGGGAGACGCCGTCCGTTGCGCCCGCACGGGCGAAAAACCGAGGGCCAGCGCAAGGCCGGCCCCGGTTATGAAAATCCGAAACCACTGCATTAGTATCCGGGATTTTGCTTGAGCTGCTTATTAATATCGATTTCCGACTGCGGTATCGGCCACAAATAATTCTTTGAAGCGTCGAACAACCGCGTCTCGACGGGTATATTCCCACCCGTATATGTAACCACGCCGGTCGACGGATCGACGGACCCCAGCCGCGCGCCCGTCACGGGGCCCGACATTACCTGGGGCCCGATCTGCCAGCGCTGGATGTCGAACCACCGCAGCCCCTCGAGCGCCAGCTCCACGCGGCGCTCGCGGCGGACCAGCGTCCGCAGGGTGGATTGGCTGTTATAGACGGACTGGTCGACCACCGGCATCCCCGCGCGCTGACGCACCGCGTTGATGTCGGCGTATACGCTGGCGTCGATCTGACCCGCCTCGATCTTCGCCTCGGCGTCCATGAGCAGCACCTCCGCGTAGCGGATCAGGATCATGCTGAGCCCCGTGGAAAAGATCCCGTTGTCCGCGTTGTAATCCGCGAGCACCGCGGTGAATTTCTTCTCTAGGTAACCCGTCACGGACGTGTTGTTCCCCGACTGGTAAAAGTCGCTGGACGAGGCGTCGAGCGGGTCGTAGTAGTTCGGCGTGCCGTCTGCGTAGGGATACTGCTCCCCGGGATAAACGATGGACGCCGCCAGGCGCGGGTCGCGGTTGGCGAACGGATTGTTGGGATCATACCCCGACGTTGGATCGTCGATGGTTTTGCCGCCGGTCGTCTCATACGCATCCACCAGCGATTGAAGCGGGTCGAGCGAAGACCAGCCGCCATAGGTGAACGAGGGCATCACGCCCACCGCCCAGTTGGTGTTGGAGGTGCTGGTATTGCCGATGTACTCCACGTCGAGGATCACTTCGCTGTTGTGCGCGAACTTCTCGCGGAACAGGTCGGTATAGCTCGGGTACAGGGCGTATCCCAGCTGCATCACCTGCGCGCAGTCGGCGATACAATTGGTATAATCCGCGTTGTACAATTCGATACGGGCTTTCAACGCCAGCGCCGCGCCGCGCGTGATCCGGCCGGTCTCCGAGCCCGCGCCGCCGGAATAGGAAACCGGCAGGGAGGGTGCAATGGCGGCGAGTTCCGAGATAACGAACTGCGTCACCGAATCCTTGGTGGTGCGCTGAACCGCGTCAGCCTGCGAGGGCGTCAGCGATGACGTAACTAGGGGCACGCCTCCGTACAGCTGCGACATCATAAAATACTGGTAGGCGCGGATAAACCGGGCTTCCCCCTGTGTCCGGGCCAGCAACGACGCGCTGATCGGCGCCTTCGTGACATTCCCCAGGAACCAGTTGCACTTTTGGATGGTCACATAATTATAGAGGTTGTCCCCGTTCCCGTTGGGCGAAACACCCCCCGGCGTGGCCGAGCCGTTGCCGTAGGATTGGAAGCCTTCCCAGGGATACTGGCTATAGACGTTGTCCGAAGCGCCGTCCATATAGATCACGTTGTACCCGTCGGCCCATCCCTGGAGCCCGGAAATGGGGTTGTTCCAGCCGGAGTAGCACCCGTTGAGGGCGGCGATCACGTCGCTGGAGTCGGTGAAGAGGCTGCTGTTGCTGAGCGAGTCGCTCGGCTGCCGGTCGAGGAAGTTCTTCTTACACGCCGATAGCGCGATCAGACCCAGCGCTACGCAGAATATGATTCGATTGCTCATAGCTAAAAATTGTGGGGACGCCAAAGCGACGCCCGGTAATTAAAATGTCACATTCAACCCAAACGTAGTCGTCTTGACCTGCGGGTAATCATACCCAGCGGTACCTGCGGGCGCCTCGGGATCGATCCATTTGTAGAAAGCCGAGAGCGTCCAGAGGTTCTGCGCGCTGTAGTAAAACCGGATGCGCTGTGCCCCGATCCGGCGCGCGATCGAAAACGGCAGCGTATACCCTACCTGGAGGTTTTTGAGCCGCACGTAGTCCGCGTTCCGCACCCAGTACGAGGACGGGTTGGTACCCGGGTCGTTCTGGAGGTAGCTGGTCGTCAGCAACCGGGGGAACTTGGCGCCGGGGTTCGACGTCGTCCACGAATCCAGCATCGCGCTCGTGGGCTTGCCCACCGAGGTACCCACCTGGCCGAGGGCAATGCCCTCCGCATAGCCCTTCACGCCCGCCGCGCCCTGGAAAAAGGCCGTTACGTCGATACCCTTCCAGCCGGCGCCCAGGTTGAGGCCAAAGGTAACCTTGGGGAAGTAGGTACCGAGGTAGGTACGGTCGTTGGTCTGGTCGACCTTGCCGTCGTTGTTGAGGTCCTTGTAGACGATATCGCCGGGTCCCGTGTTCGGGTTCTGCGTGGCGTGCGCCGTGACCTGCTGCGCGTTCTGGAACAGGCCCTGCGCCTCGTAGCCCCAGAAGGAGTTGATGGGTAACCCGACCTGGCGGATCGTTACACCGCTGATGCTCGAGCCGGCGGCGCCGAGGCTGGTGACCTTGTTTTGGATAAAGGCCGCGTTGCCGCCTACGTTGTAGGTGAACGCGCCCGAATGACCATGGTAGTCCGCGTTGAACTCCCACCCCTTATTCTGCACCGCGCCCGCGTTCTGTGACGGCGCCGTCAGCCCGTAAGGCGCCGACACCGGTATCGACAACAGGATGTTCGACGTTTTCTTGATGAAATAGTCCGCGGTGAACGTGAGCGCCCCCTGCAGGAAAGCGGCGTCCAGCCCAAGGTCGGTCTCGGTGGTGGTCTCCCAGGTGAGCGCGGTGTTGACGCCGTTGACGGGCGCCACGCCGTTGGCAAAAGCGGGGTTGGGTCCGCCGAAAACATAGTTTTGACCGGCCGCCACCGTGGTGATATAGGGATAATAGGTGTTATCCGAATTGCTGCCGACGATGTTCTGGTTCCCCAGCTTGCCCCAGGAGCCGCGGAGCTTTAGCTCGGACACCACGGGACGCAGCGCATAAAAGAATTTTTCCTGTGAGATCCGCCAGCCCGCGGACAGCGAAGGGAAGGTCCCGAAACGGCTCGCGGTGTCAAAACGCGACGACCCGTCATACCGCAAGTTTGCCTCGAACAGGTAGCGGCCTTCATAGTCGTAGTTGAAGCGTCCGAAGAACGACTGCAGCGCGAGCTCGTTCGAATACCCGTTGGAGGTCTCGCCGGTCGTGGACGCCGCGTTCAGGTCGGACAGGTCGTTGTTCAGGAAGCTCTGCCGGTAACCCTGCAATTGGTAGTACTTGGTGTACTCCTGCGAATAACCGCCAAGCAATTTGAACGTATGCCCGCCAAAACGCTTCATATAGTCCAGGGTCGCCTGGAGCGTGATATAGGTGGTATTGTCATACAGGTCGGTCACGTTGTTGGGCCCCTGGTACAACCCAGCCGTCCCCGTCGGCGTATAAAACTGGATATCCGCCACATAAGACTTATTCTGGTCCTGCGTCAGCGTATACCCCGCAAATGGCTTGAAGTGGAGGTCCTTGATGGGTTCCCAGTCGAGTCCCGCGGTCCCCGCCAGCACGTAATGGTTATAGGACCCGAGGCTGGGGGAATTCAGCCAG
>NZ_DATJIY010000251.1:0-6667 GCF_035492835.1 Dinghuibacter sp. | reverse complement strand
ACAGAGAAAAAAAGGCCTGACCGGGCCTATTCTTGCGCCCACGCGCCGCGGGGCAAGCGCACAATGGCGGAGGGCATTTTCCCACCCGCGCGAAGCGCGCCAGCGTGACCGCATATAGCGGCGGCTAATCCTTCTTATCGTGCTTAATCCGCGTCTTCGGCAGCTTTTCCGCCTTTAGCGTCTCCGCCAATTTAACCGCGGCATACGCATTGACGATCCCCCCGGAAGTGCAGAGGTCGGAAAGGGACACGGAAGTCTCCGTCCCCGGAATAGTCACTTTCTCGTCGGGGGCGACAGCCGATTTCTCGATAATGTATTTGATCTGCTCCGCAGAAAACTGGGGAAAATACTCGCGGAGCAACGCTGCCACGCCGGCGACAACCGGTGACGCCATGGACGTTCCGTCAGCGAAATCGTATCCGTTATTGAGGACGGTGGAGTAAATCTTTACGCCGGGGGCAAAAACGTCGACGGACATCTTCCCGTAGTTAGAGAAGCTGGCGACCAGCCCCCCGATTTTGGCGTCGCCGGAAGCGCCGACGGTGATCCAGTTGGGGGCGGTTTCGGCGCCGTCCATGTAGACCGGGGTAGGGAAGTTATCGCTGGAATCCAGGTTGATGTGTTCGTTACCGGCCGCGTGTACCAGCAGGACGTCCTTGGAGGCCGCGTACTTCACGGCTTCATCGATCCATGCCTTTTGCGGCGAAAAACTCTTCCCGAAGCTCATATTGATCACCTTCGCCCCGTGGTCCACCGCATAGCGGATGGCCAGCGCGATATCCTTATCGTGTTCGTCCCCGTCGTCCACGACGCGGACCATCATGATCTGCGCATCGTCGGCGATCCCATCGATACCGATGTGGTTGGTGCGGTCGGCGGCGATGATCCCCGCGACATGGGTGCCATGGAAGATCGCGCTTCCCTGGAGGTCGTTGTTGCCGTAGAAGCGATCGTTGAAGTCGTAGTAGTTATCCTTTACGACTTCGCCCCGGAAGTCTTCCGGCGCCTTGTCCACCTCGTCGGCCTTCATTTCCTGGGACTCGTAGTATTCGTTGAACGCCTGGATCAGCGTGGTATTCAGCGCGCTCATCTGGTCGAAGCCCTTGAAAACGGCCATCATGACCCTTTTTGCCCGGGAAACCCCGTCGTTCGACGGGTTGTAGGTCATCAGGTCATTCCCGCTGTACTCGGTCTTATTCAGGGACAACCGGATGACGCTGTCCGCCATCGGGATGCTCTTGTACAGGGTCTTCAGCGCCAGGACCGTCATGCTGGCGCTGGCGGCTTCGGCTTCCAGCCGGCCTTTTACCTTTACCCATTCGGTATATTCCCACTTCTTTTCCGCGGTGGACGTGTCTACCGCCGCGCCGTTATCGTATTTCGCCTTCAGCTGATGATAGATCCTGGCCCCTTCGTAGCTGTCCTTGATGACCGAACGGCCGTCCTTGCCGCCCAGGAAGTTCCAACCCTCCACGTCGTCCACATAGCCGTCGTGGTCGTCATCGATGCCGTTCCCGGGGATTTCGCCGGGGTTGTGCCAAAGGACGTGCTTGAGGTCGTCGTGGGTGGTGTCGATACCCGAATCGATCACCGCGACCACGATCTTCGTGGGCTTTTTGCCCGCGCGTTCCAATTCCTGATATGCCTGTGAAAGGGAGATGCCGTTAAAGCCGTCTTTTTGCTTATCGAGCAGGTGCCAGCCCTTGAGGGAATCGTCGCCCACTTCCCGGGCGGAACCAACGGTCACCTGCGCCTGTGCCTGCGCTTGTACGGAAAAAGAAAAACACCCCAGGATCAATACCCACAGTACCGGTTTCAAAAACTTCATCATACGTCTTACATTGTTGATTGCGCCGAAGCGATTGTGCCGGAGCCCTCGCGGCACGGCAAGTCCCAAATTTACGGGTTAAAAGCCTGGACGGATGGATTATTGTGATGATTGGCGATTCTTTAACTATCCGGGAATTTACCTAGTTTTACCCCTTATGAGAAGACTCTTTTCCCTGCTGTGCGCCCTGGGCCTGTATTCTGCCGCCCACGCCCAGACGACCCTCCAATATGACCTTTCCTTCCCCGGTTACATGCACCACGAGGCCACCGTTGCCTTAACTGTCCACAACGCCCCAGCCGGCCCCCTGACCTTCAGGATGAGCCGATCGTCGACCGGCCGCTATGCCACGCACGAGTTCGGGAAGAACATATATTTTGTCGGCGCCCGTGACGCCTCCGGCAAAACCATACCCCTCCGCCAGGTCGACGGCGACGTTTATGAAGTCCCCGAGCACGGCGAGACCGTGACCATTGAATATACCCTCTTCGGCGACAGGGTCGACGGCACCTATGTCGGCATCGACCGCACCCACGCCCACCTGAACCCGCCCGGTACGCTCATGTGGCTCGTCGGCCAGGATAAGACGCCGATCAAGATAAGCTTTCACGTGCCCCCGGGGCTTAACTGGAAGGTGGCCACCCAGCTGGTCCCCACCGAAGACCCGTATACCTTTACCGCCCCGGGTCTGCAATACGTCATGGACTGCCCCACCGAGCTGTCGGACTTCCGGATGGCCGAATTCAGCGAGACCAACCCCGACGGCAAAAAACTGACGTTCCGCGTGGCGCTCCACGCCGACATCACCGACGACCTGTTCAAAACCCTCGTCGCCAATATGAAGCGCGTCGTGGAAGAAGAGGGAAAGGTCTTCGGGGAGTTCGCCTCATACGATTACGGCACCTACACCTTTATCATGGACGCCAACCCCTGGGACAACGGAGACGGTATGGAGCACCGCAATTCCACCTGTATCACCCTCCCGCTGGACAAGATCGACGCCGACCAGATGGACGAAGTCCTCGACGTGGTCGCCCACGAGTTCTTCCATTCCTGGAACGTAAAGCGCATCCGTCCGAAGGACATCGAGCCGTTCAACTACACCAAGTCCAACATGAGCGACTGTCTCTGGGTAGCCGAGGGTTTCACCCAATACTACGGCAATCTCCTGCTGGCCCGTGCCGGGTTCCGGCCCCAGCAGCAGGAGATCGGCCTGTTGGGCAACTACTATAATATTTTCCAGCAAAGCCCCGGCGTAAAATATTTTACGCCCGTTCAATCCAGCCGCCGCGCCGTGTTCACCGACGCCGGCGTTTCGATCGATAAGAACAACTTCTCCAACACCTTCCTCAGCTATTACCTCTACGGCGCCAACATCGCGTGTATCCTGGACCTCCACCTCCGTAAGGACTACCACAAAACCCTCGACGACTATATGAAGGCCCTGTGGCAGCACTACGGCAAGGTTGCCCACTGGTATGACGTCCATGACCTGGAAACGGCCCTGGCCGGTATCACCACCCAGGACTATGCCCATACCTTTTTCAGCGACTATGTCTATAGCAGCAGGCATGACGACGTAACGCCCTACTTCGCCGCCGAAGGTCTCCAGGTCGTCAACACCGCCGCCGGCAAGGCAGGGTGGGGGAACGTGACCTACGAAAGCGCGAACGGCCACCCCGTCGTCGGCCGCGGCTGCGTCAAGGGCACGCCCCTCTACGACGCCGGCATAGACGTAGGCGACGAAATCATTTCCCTGGACGGCCAGGCCATGCATTCGGGTTCGGACGTCAACACCTTCCTGGCAAACGAAGGCGCCGGCAAAACCGTCACCGTCGAATATACCAACCGTCGCGTACACGGCACCGTCACCGTAACGCTCGCCGAGAGCCGCCAGCTCGCGCTCAAGCCCATGGAAGGAGACTTCACCACCCAACAAAAAGCCTGGCTAGGCCCTCAATAATATGCCCGTCAAAGACCTCGTCGAACGCCTCCAGCTCCGCCCCCATCCCGAGGGCGGGTACTACCGCGAAACCTACCGCTCCCCGGGCCAGATCGCCCAAAATGCCCTCCCGCGGCGTTTTGGCGGCGACCGCGCCTATTCCACCTCTATCTACTTCCTCCTGGAGAGCGGCGACTTCTCCGGCTTCCACCGTATCCCCAGCGACGAGTGCTGGCACTTTTACGAGGGCGTCCCCCTCAACATCTACGTCCTTGAAACCAACGGCACGCTCAGCACCCTCCGCATCGGCCCTGGCAACTACCAGGCCGTAGTCGCTTCCGCCCATTGGTTCGCCGCCCGCCCCGCCGAACCCGACGGCCACAGCCTCGTCGGTTGCACCGTCGCCCCCGGTTTCGAATTCGCCGACTTCGAGATGGCCGTCGCCGACGACCTCGTCAAACAATACCCCGGCCACGAGTCGATCATCCGCGAGCTTTGCCGCAAATAGCGCGGCGCCGCCCCACGAATCTCGCGCCGCCGCCGTCCCACGCGCGCCGCCCCGGGTTTCCGGGTATCGATTTTTTTTGTATATTATTGTCCATAAGTATTCCATATGAGTGATGACTTTTGGTACTATGGGGATTACTATAGCGGTTACGAGGCCGGTAAACAACAGGCAAAAGCCGATGCAGCCTCGGATGGGTGTATAATGGCGGTATTGGGACTGATTATCGGGCTATTCGCACTTTTTATTTTATTTATGCCCGGTATTTTTTGCGCATACCTTATTTTGGAAGTGGCCAAAATACACTTGTATGCCGTAAACCCTTGGCGTTACATTAGTTTCCTGGCTGTCCTGACATACCTCATCGAATGTCTGATTTTCCTGTTGAAAGGCTGGAGCCTGTCCTTGAAGGAGCGACAGAAGGGGCTTTGGATGCTGTTGTGGGGTATTTGTTTTCTGTACTGCTTTGCGTTGCCATTGCTGATTGCCAGGAGCATGATCTTTTATGGATTCAAACCCGCCCCCCACCACCCGGTCGATACGCTGAACCTTATCAGTTGGATCGCCGGCGCTTTGCTGGGTTGGCTTGTCTATCGACGGTATCGTTTGAATGTCGATTCCGCTCCAAAGCTTATGAAATGGTCTTACCTCCTGGGCCGGCGGGCCTCCGCTTAAGGTCAAAAGTGAATTCACCGGGGCGGTGTCCGCAACTGAACGCGCCGCTGTACGCTTTTGAACACACGGCCCTATGACCCGTGTCTGAATATCAACGCCTTACGCGTCCGGCACGGCGCTGGCAAATCTTTGGCATTATCCATATCAAACACACAAACTCATGAAAAAGATTCTCGCCATCGCCGCCATCGCTCTTACAGCTGCTACCGCCAAAGCCGACACCAAAAGCATCAACGGCGCCAAGGTCAACAACAAGGCCGAAGCCCACTTTACCGAAAACTACAAAGGCGCCAGCGGTCTTTGGAACGTGGACGACAACTACGTCGAAGTACTTTTCTTCTGGAAGGACACCCTCATGGATTCGTTCTATGATAAGGACGGCAACCTGATCGGCACGTTCCACGACATCAGCGCCGACCAGCTGACGGAAAGGGCAAAAAGCAAGATCGCTTCCTGGTACAAGGGTTACCACATCGTCTCCGCATCCCTGATGCAACGCGACGACGACGACGACGTCACTTATGTAAAGATCGCCAGCGATAACCACATCCGCATCCTCCAGGTCGAGCAAAGCGGGGTGATCACTGAATACCAGACGATCCGTTAGGTTTAATAGTAAGATAATCTTCCCGGGGTTGCCGCATTCGGGTTTCATCCACACCTTTGAGCTTGTCCCATACACCAAAACACACCCGCTCCGCCTACGCTCTTAGGGCGACACGTGGCCATCAGCGGCCGGCATGCAACCCGAAAGCGGGCTATAGCTTAAAAATCTCGGCAAGCGACACGACGTGCGTTCCAGCAGAGAGCACACGCGGGGCCAAAGCCATTTTGGCGGCGAGCACGGGCGTCGGCATGGGACGGAATTTGCGAAGCAATCCCACTCCATTCAACAGGCGGAGCACGGCCGCGGCGACGCGCTCACCGGTGCGGTCGGTATCGCGCCGAAGCAGTAAACCGGGTCTGAAAATAATATAGCGTTCAAAAGAAAGTGCAGCAATACTTTCCTCCAAGGCGCCCTTTGCCCGGGAGTAGAAGACGCGACTGGTCGGGGAGGCGCCATAGGCAGACAATAAAACCATAGAAGAAACGCCGTTCTTTTTGGCCATCCCGGCAAACGTCAGCGGGATCTCGTAGTCGATGTGCCATTGCCTTCCTTTGGAACCGGCTATCTTCCGCGTGGTGCCCAAACAAGAAAACAGCACGTCTCCTTTTATATAACCGGATACGTCTTCCAGCCGGTCAAAATCCGTTACGACTTCCCGCAATTTCGCGTGCGTTTGCCCGGTGGGACGCCGTACAAAGACGGTAATCTCTGTATAACCCGGATCCTGCAACAACACCCGGACGAGGTCGTTGCCAGTGGCGCCCGTGGCGCCGATGATCAGTGCTTTCATATTTTAAAGGTAACGCTTTCGGGTGCGGGCAAGGCGGAGACAGGCGCTATAACACCCCGGACAGCAGCCGCGCCACGGACTCCGTAAACCGCGTGAGCTTGCCGCGCTGAAGCCAGCGCTCGCGATCCAGCTCTTCGGAATCCTTGAGGTCCTCCAGGAACTGCTGCTTCAGGTGCGCCGCTACCGCGCGGTCGTAGACGATGGCGTTTGTCTCGAAATTTAACTCGAAGCTGCGGTTGTCCATGTTGGCGGAGCCCACCATCGCCAGCGCGTCGTCCACCACGATCGTTTTGGCGTGGACAAACCCCCGGTTATATCGG
>NZ_DATJIY010000250.1:0-12655 GCF_035492835.1 Dinghuibacter sp. | reverse complement strand
ACGGTGCTTATGGTGTCCCACGACCCCATGGACACGCTCCCGTGGGCGGACGAGATCAAGGTGATGCGCGCAGGCGACATCGTTCAAACCGCCACCCCCGTCGACGTATACCGGAAGCCGGTCGATACATACGTCGCCGGTCTATTCGGGGACTACAACCTTATCGGCGAACAGCGGCGGTTTGTACGGCCCGCGGACATCCGCATCGGCGAGGGTCCGGTCACCGGGGCCGTCATACGCGCGTCGTTCCTGGGAGACGTGTACGAGCTCGTTGTCGACACCTCCGCGGGGCCGGTCACCGCACATACACGCCGCAACGACCTGCACGTGGGCGACACCGTGAGCCTCGGGCTCCCCGACGGGCCCGGTTGGTTCATCTGAGCGGTGAGCTGGGCTGTCGCTTACTCCGAACGCAGGCTTTTCACCGGCTTCGCCAGCGCCGCCCGTATCGCGTGGGCGCTGACCGTCACCAAAGCGATGACCACGGCGATAATGCCCGCGAACCCGAACATCCACCACTGCAGGCCTACACGGTAAGTAAAACCCTGCAGCCAACGGCTCATGGCCCACCAGGAGATGGGTGTGGCGATGGCCAGCGCGATCGTCACCAGCTTCAAGAAGTCGCGCGTCAACAACAACGCGATACCCGAAACGCTGGCGCCGAGTACCTTCCGGATGCCGATTTCCTTTATGCGCTGTTCCGCGCTGAATGCGGCCAGTCCAAAGAGCCCCAGGCAGGAGATAAAGATGGCCATGAGCGTAAAGGAATCGAGGATACGCGCCAGCGTGATCTCGGTTTCGTACTGGCCCTGGACGACCTGGTCCATGAAGGTGTATTCAAAAGGAATACCCGGCAGATCGCGCTTCCAAATGGTTTCCATTTTCGCCAGCAGCGAGCCGTAGTCGGTGCTGGCGACGCTCACTACGACATAGGGGAGACTCGACCCCAGGTCCAACGTAGACCGCCCGTTCCCGTAAAATAGCATAAAGGTACCGATAGGATCGTGCAGGGAATTGTAGTTGAAGTCCTTGATGACGCCGACGATGTGCGCCTGCACATCGTCCCCCAGGATCAGGCGGTATCCCGGGGCGTTGGCGTTGGTCAATCCCAATTTATGGGCCAGGGTTTCGTTGATCAACACCGCTCCCGAGTCGGTCGTGTTGAAGTTACGGCCACCCAACAGCCGGATGCCCGTCGTTGGCAAAAATTGCTCGTCCGCAATCATAAACTTGGCGTCCTCGGCGGTCGCCAGCGTATGCCCCGGGAGCCACGCCGCGCGGTCGTTCGTGACAAAGGCGCCCGGATAGTTGTTGGCTCGCGAGACGCCGGACACCTCCGGCAGGTTCCGGATATCGCCCATAAAAGCAGGGATCCGCGTTTGCGTTTCTCCGGTGTGGAAGGTAAACACCAGCTTTTGTGCCGGACTGAAGCCGAGGTCCTTATGCCGGATGAAGGACAGCTGGCTGTACACCACGACAAGCCCGATGATGAGCACGATGGAGAGGACGAACTGGAAAACGACCAGGGACCGCCGGATACCCGCGGCGCTGATATGGTTCGTAAAATTTCCCTTGATGACCCTGATGGCCCTGAAGGCGGAAAGATAGAAAGCGGGATAGCTGCCCGAACCGATACCGGTGACGGCGATCATCCCGGCCAGGATCAGCCACACCCGGTAGTCGGAGAAGAGCGAGAACGCCACGTGACTGCCCGTGATCCCGTTGAGGTAAGGCAGCGCCAGGTACAACAGCGGCAGGGCGCCCAACACGCCGATGACCGAAATGACCAGCGACTCCGACAGGAATTGCCGGACGAGGTCGCCCCTTCCCGCGCCGATGACCTTACGGACGCCCACCTCCTTGGCGCGTTTGGAGGCCCTGGCAGTGGACAGGTTCATAAAATTTATACAGGCGACGAGCTGGATAAGACCGGCTATCGACAGCAAAAGGTACAAAAACGACGTACCGATGGGTTTGCTGTTTTCGGGACTGTACTCCGTGGATGTATGGATGTCCGTAACCGGTTGGAGGTGCTGGCTCTTGGACATCCCTTCCGCCTTAAGGTCCTTCCCCGCGTGCCGCTCGATAAAAGCGGGCATTTGCCGCTCGAGCGTTTGGGGGTCCGTACCCGGTTGCAGCCGGACATAGGAATAGACAAAGTGCTGCCCCGCCCACGTCTGGTTGTGTAAAATAAATTCGCCCAGACCGCCGCTGTTCATGTTGACAAAAAAATTGCCTTCGATGTGCGAAGGCCCGAGGCGCTCATCCACCACCGCGGTGACCGTGAAGTCGTGTTTGCCGAAGTTGTCAGCTATCCGGACGGTTTTGCCGATCGGATCCGTGCCGGGGTCGAACAGTTCGTCGGCGGTCCGCTTCATCAACACCATGGAATAAGGCGCGTCCAGCGCACCCACCGCCCGCCCGCGTACGAAGTGATAGCTGAATACGTCGAAAAATGTGGAATCCACCACCACTTCCCCGGTCTCGAAAAAGGTCTTGTCCTTATACGTCAGCTGATGCTCGGCTTCACTAAGCATGCCCGGATAGGCCACCCGGGTATATTGCGCCACCTGGCTGAAATCGGTCTTCAGCGCCGGAGCGGTGGGTGGGGAAGCGGTCGCGAACACTTTCTTTTCCCCCGAATGCATCAGCGTCGTAGTGACGCGATAGATGTCCCGGACGTCCTTGTGTTGCCGGTCATAGCCGAATTGGCCCGTCACATACAGGACGATGTACAGGCAACACAGCGTGCCCAGGGCAAGACCTACGATATTGATCACGCTGAACGTCCGGTTCTTGGACAGGAAGCGGAGCGTCGTCAGGAAGTAGTTTTTGAGCATATCCTTCCCAGCCGCTAAACCTATACCGATTTATAGTTCGCTATTATTCAATATTTTATCTTAATTTAGGTTGTTCGTTTTTGATACAACGGTTGTTCGCAAATGAAAACGATTGCCCTATTCCACGTCCTCGCCTTTTTTACCGCGCGCCACGACCAGGCGCACATCAGTTTTGTCCACGAAGCCAACCGGTGGTTCCCGGAAATGGCCCGTCTATATCACTTTACCTACGACTCCACGAACAACTGGAACGACCTCAACGATAGTACGCTTTCCCATTACCAGGTCGTCCTTTTCCTGGACGCGCGACCGGATTCACCCGCTGTCAGGGCCGCCTTCGAAAGGTACATGGAGCGCGGCGGCGCGTGGATGGGCTTTCACTTTGCAGCCTTTGCGCTGACCCCTTCCGACTACCCCGACGACTGGCCCTGGTACCACCACGTATTCCTGGGTTCGGGGTCCTATGTAAGCAATACCTGGCGGCCGGTCTCCGCGGTATTCCGGGTCGAAGACCCGAAGCACCCCGTTACCCGCGGCCTGCCACCCACCTTCCGGAGCGCGCCCAGCGAATGGTACCGCTGGTCCGGGGACCTCCGGCGCAACCCGGACATAGACATCCTGGTTTCCGTCGATTCGACGAGCTACCCGCTGGGAACGGGCCCCAAACCCTCCGAAATCTGGCACAGCGGCTCCTACCCCCTCGTTTGGACCAACCGCCGCTACCACATGGTCTACTGTAATTTCGGGCACAACGACATCGACTATGAGGGCCACACGAACGCCACCCTTTCCCAAACCTTTAGCAGCGCTCCCCAGGACAGCCTGGTGATGCACGCCCTGCAGTGGCTGGGTCGCCGCGGCGACCGTTAACGCGCCCGAAGCCCGCCCGCGCTGATCTCGCGCAAATTATGTACGTTTGTCGGAAGTTCTCATGAAGCTCCAGATCAATCATCAAAGCAAAATACCCCTCCACACCCAGGTGGAAGAGCTCCTCAGAAAGCTGATCGACGCTCCTGAATACCGGAACGGGACCTTCCTCCCGAAAGAAGTCGAGCTCGCCAACCGCCTGGGCGTATCCCGCAATACCATCCGACAGGCCACCAACAAGCTGGAATACGAGGGTCTCCTGACCCGGAAAAAGGGCGTGGGCACCAAGGTCGCCCAGCCAGCATTTTCCACGGGCCTGGATCATTGGTACAGCTTTACCGAGGAGATGCTCCAGCAGGGCGTACCGATCGAAAACATCGAGCTCCGCGTCGAAAAGATCAAGGCTGACGAAAAGATCGCCCGCTTCTTCAACATCCCCCTCCACCGAAACGTCATCCGGCTTTCCCGGCTGCGGGGCACCGCGGGCGAGCCCTTCGTATATTTTGAAAGTTTTTTCCACCCCCGGATCGGCCTTACTGAAGAGGAAGACTTCGGCGTCCCCCTCTACCGGCTCCTCGAAGAGAAATTCGGTGTAGTCGTTGTCCGCTCCAGCGAGCATATTAGCGCCCGCCTGGCCGGTCCCCTGGCCAAAAAACTCCAGGCCGACCCCCACGCCCCCATCCTCGTCCGCGAGCGCTACGTCTTCGACCCCGGCGACCGCGCGATCGAGTACAACATCGGGTACTACCGCTCCGATAAATTCACCTATTCCATCGACATCAAGAAGCCCTAGGTCCCGGCGCCGCCGAGTCCTCGGCGGCCTCGCGGTGCCGTTAGGCTCCGAATTCGGATTTTTCCCCGATCTTTATGTTCAGACATATCAACAAGCATGAAGATTGGAGTAGACATTGGCGGCTCCCACGTCACCGCCGCCTGGGTAAATGATTCGAACAGACAGGTACTGGAAGAAACCCTGACCCGCGCCCCGCTGGATGCCGCCGCTTCCCCCCGGGCCGTCATCGGCGCCTGGGCCGGCGCGATCCGTTCGACCCTGGAACGCCTCCCAGGCCAGACGCCGGAAGCCGTCGGCCTGGCTATGCCGGGTCCCTTCGACTATTCCCGCGGCATATCGCTGATCGAAGGCCTCCACAAATACGACCGCCTGCTGGGTCTCAACGTGCGCCAGGCCCTCACCGACGCGCTGGGCCTCCCCGTTTTTTTCGAAAACGACGCCTTTTGTTTTGGCCTCGGCGAAGCGCTCATCGGTAAAGCCGCCGGTCACCGCCGCGCCATCGCGCTCACCCTCGGCACCGGCCTGGGCTGCGCCTTCATCGAAGACGGCCGCATCCTTCGTTCCGGCTCCGGCGTCCCCCCCGGCGGCTTCCTCTACAACATGTCCTTCCGGGACGGCATAGCCGAAGACTATGTTTCCGCCCGCGGGCTCCAGGCGGCCTACGGTCCCGCTTCCCCAGGCGTCCGCGCCCTCGCCGACCTCGCCCGCAAGGGCGACCCCTCCGCCAAGGCGGCTTTCGCCGCATTCGGCCGCGCCCTCGGCGAAGTCCTCGCCCCCTGGGTCAACAGCTTCCAATCCGAGATCGTCATACTCGGCGGCAGCATCACCCACGCCGCCGACCTTTTCCTGCCAACCGTACAACTAACTGCTCCCATTGCCTGCTCCGATCGCATGGAGCTGTCGTCGATAGCCGGCGCCGCCTCGATCGCGATACCGCAAAAGGATAACGGCCCCTGGCGAAAAACGACCCAGCCCCTGCTCCCCATAACCATCGAAAGGGAACGAACGAGCGCCTACGACCGCTTCCCCTTTCATGCGCTGGAAAACGGGCGTATCCACCGCGGCTACGAAACCCTCGCCGCCTGGATCGCCCAACACCCCAAAGTGCGCATCGACGGTTACGCCGGCGTCGACTGGGACGCCCTGCGCACGCACCTTACAAAAGCGCTGCAGGGGCGATACCTGTGGTATGAAACGGTCTTCAGGACCGAAGAAGACATTCGCGCGATGACGGCCGGCGACATGGGCGAACCCGGCTCCGTCTGGGGGAAAATCACCGAAAGACGCCTCGACGACTTCATCGACCTGCATACGCTCCGCTTGACCGAACCCGACGGCCCCTCCATCCTGCTTGGCCCGGGTGCCGCGCTTGCGCCCTGGGAGGACGCCCCTGTCATCTACATCGACCTCCCCAAAAACGAGATCCAGTATCGCATGCGCGCCGGGAGCACGACAAACCTCGGGATGACCGCCCCCGAGGCCCCCACGGAAATGTACAAACGTTATTATTTCATCGACTGGGTCGTGCTCAACCATCATCGGGAAAAGATTAAGGACAACATAGCCATCGTAGCCGACGGCCAATGGAAAGACGACATCACCTGGACGACAGCCGAAGCGCTGTCAAAAGGACTGCACGACATGGCCCGCGATCAAATCCGCGTACGCCCCTGGTTCGAAGCCGGCGCGTGGGGCGGCCAGTGGCTCAAAGCCCATATCCCAGGTCTCCCGAAAGAGGAGGTCAACTACGCCTGGTCCTTCGAACTGATCGTCCCCGAGAACGGCCTGGTGTTCGAAAGCGAAGGCAACCTCCTGGAGGTGGCCTTCGATTGGCTGATGGAGCAGGAATCAAAAGCGGTATTGGGGCGCGACGCGCAGCGGTTCAATACCGAATTCCCCATCCGCTTCGACTTCCTTGACACATTCGACGGGGGGAACCTTTCCATCCAGTGCCACCCCTATCTGGCTTATATCCGCGAGCACTTCGGGGAGCGCATCACCCAGGACGAAACCTATTACATCCTCGACTGCGCCCCGGATGCCGGCGTCTACCTGGGGTTCCAGGAAGACATCGAGGCCGGCGCCTTCAGACAGGCCCTGGAGCAAAGCCAGTCGGAAGAGACGCCCGTGGACATCGAACGGTTCGTCCAGCGGCACGCCGCCAGCAAGCACGACCTTTTTCTCATTCCGCACGGCACCATCCACAGCTCCGGGAAGAACAACCTCGTCCTCGAGATCAGCGCCACGCCGTACATATACACCTTCAAAATGTACGACTGGCTGCGCCTGGACCTCAACGGCGAACCCCGCCCCATCAATATCGCCCACGCCTTCAACAACCTCGACTTCAGCCGGAAGGGGGACCAGGTCGCGCGGGAGCTGATCTCCCAACCGCGAACCCTCTCCGAAGGCCTGGTTCACCTGCCCACACACCCCGATCACTTCTACGACGTACACCGGCTGGAGTTCAGCGGTACCGTCACGGTGGACACCGAAGACGGTTGTCATGTCCTCATGGTTGTGGAGGGCAAGGGTGTGTCCGTGGAGACACCCGGCGGCCGGAAGTACTATCCCTACGCCGAGACCTTCGTCATCCCCGCGGCCGCCAGGCAGTATACGCTCGAAGCGCAGGGCCCCGTAAAAGTGGTGAAGGCCTTCATCAAGCGCTAGCGGCGCAGCGCCCGGCGACCCGCGGTGTGGCCCGGCGATTTTAAAGTCCCTTTCGTCGACTATTCCGCAACTCCCGCAGTAGCGTGTACATCTTTGAGCCAACAAATGCTCCAAGTTATGAAACATGCTATGTTCTGCCTATGCGCCATCACTGTACTTGCCGCCTGCTCCAAAGGCTCTTCGTCCACCGGCAGCAGCCAGCCCAAAACCGCAACCGTCACGACCATAGCCGGCTCGGGCTCCGCCGGCTCGGGGGATGGGACGGGCTCCTCGGCCACCTTCTACCAACCGCTGGGTCTGGCCATGGACGCGGCCGGCAACCTCTACGTGGCCGACGACAACAACAACTGTATACGGAAGGTAACCCCGGACGGGGTAGTTACGACGTTTGCCGGCAGCAGCGCCCATGCAGGACACCTGGACGGGCAGGGTACGGCCGCGCAGTTATACGGACCTGCGGGGCTGACCATAGACAAAGCGGGTAACCTGTATGTGTCGGAATGGGCCAACGCCGACATCCGTAAGATCTCGCCCTCGGGAGCCGTGACGACACTGGCCGGCGGGACCCAGGGTTACCAGGATGGGACCGGTTCTTCCGCCCAATTTGACTATCCGTACGGGTTGGGCATCGACAACGACGGCAACGTCATCGTAGCGGACTCGTACAACCAGCGTATCCGGAAGGTCACCCCCGGCGGTGTGGTAACGACGGTTGCCGGTAGCGGCGCCACGGGGCCGGGCAACGGCAGTTATACCGATGGCCCGGTTGCTTCGTCGACGTTTCAGTCGCCCTTTGGGCTGTACGTGGACGCGTCGGGCAACATCTATGTCGCTGACGAGGGCAACAACGTTATCCGGGTCATCAGCGGCGGCAGCGTATCGACCGTGGCCGGCAGCGGTTCTATCGGCTATCAGGACGGCCCGGTCGCCAGCGCCGAATTCGCGGCCCCGCATGGGGTAGTCGTCGACGGCCAGGGTAATATTTTTGTATCCGATCACACCGACATACGCGAGGTCAGCCACGGCTCGGTGACGACGGTCGCCGGCAGCCCGACGGGCGCTTCCGGTTTTGCCGACGGGGTGGGCACAGCCGCCTTGTTCAACGGGCCTGCTGGCATCGTCCTGGATCCTTCCGGCAACCTGTACGTCATCGATGAGTTCAACAATGCGCTTCGGAAAATCACCTTCAAGTGAGCCGAATGGGCGCCGCGTCTCGCGGCGCCCATAACCCGCAAATGAGCCGCACCGGTTCCGGGATTTTGGCTACATTGCCACCATGTCTATCCTTCGGAAACTCGTCTTGCTGGCAACGCTCGCCGCCCCCGGCGCCCACGCCCAATCCTCCCTCGAGCCGTGGGGCAACCTCTCCGGTATCCGCGTCCAGGGCCAGCTCGTCCCCTTCACGACCAGTCTCCGCGTCGTCTCTGGCGACGGTACGCGCATCGTGAGCACCGCCAGGGAAAGACAAAAGCCCCGCTACGAACGCAGGGATGGCCGCCAGTACGTGACGACGCGCATCGACAGCCTTTATTTCACCGAAACGGCGGAAGACCTGGAAGAAGGCCACTCCCGGATATACATCACCTGTTACGCCGCTGCCGACCAGCACCTGGAAGGCATTTACTTCTCCCTCCAGGTGCCCGCGGACAGCAAAAATGCCGATACCATCCGCTACGAAGCCGGCGCGCTCGGCGCCCGGACGCTGGCCGCCGGTACGCCGATACAGATCAACCTCCCGATCCACCAGGGCGACGCCGCGCTCGGCGACAGTATCAAAGCGACCATCGACCTGTACGTCAAAACGACGATCGATCGGACGCCCGTCCATCTAAAAGTCAATCCCGACCAGCCCGGCCGCGTATTCGACGGCGTGGGCGGCAACTTCCGGCTGCAGAACCCCAGGGACCCCAAGGTCATCGACTACAACCTGACCCACCTTCGCGTCGCCTGGGGCAGGGTAGAGCTGCCCTGGCGCTCCTGGCAACCAACACCGGACTCCACTCAGGTAAACGACCCTCACGTCCAGCAGTCGATGCGCATGGCCGCGGGGTTGGGCAAGCTGGGTATCCCCCTGATCCTTTCCGCATGGTTCCCGCCGGACTGGGCGATCATGGGCCCGTACAAGGCGCAGCCCGGCGTCGACGGCGTTTGGGGCAATGCCCTGAACCAGGACAAGATGCAGGACATCTACCGCTCCCTGGCCGACTACATCGTTTACCTGAGAGACGATCTCAGCACCGAGATAAAATTCTTTTCCTTCAACGAATCCGACATCGGCATCAACGTCCGTATGACGCCGCAACAGCACGACGCATTCATCAAGGGATTCGGAGCCTACTTAAAAGGTCGCGGCCTTAAGACAAAGCTCCTGTTGGGTGACAACTCGGACGCCACCACCTGGGCATTTATACAGCCCGCGTTGGAGGACACGGCGGCGCTGCCGTATATCGGCGCGGTTTCCTTCCACTCCTGGCGGGGTTGGGACACTGCTACGCTTCGGCACTGGGCCGACGCCGCCACCCGGCTGCACCTCCCGCTGATCGTCGCCGAAGGCAGTATCGACGCGGCTGCCTGGGCCTATCCGGCCGTTTTCGTGGAACCGACGTATGCCCTGAAAGAAATCGCGCTGTATACCCGGCTGATGGCGATCTGTCAACCCCTGAGCATCCTGCAGTGGCAGCTCACAAGAGACTATTCGCTGTTAACGGACAATGGAACGCCGACCCAACGCTTCTGGAACCTCCGTCAACTGGCAGCGGTCCCCGCCGGGCTCAATGCGATACCCATCAGCGCCGACCGGCCGGGCATTGCCTGCGCGGCCCTTGGCGCCAAAGGCAATATGGCCCTTCACGTCGTCAACGACGGCGCCACCCGCGAAGCCGTGATCGAGGGCCTGCCTGCCACCGTAAAGACGTTGCAGGTGTACGTTACCAATGCGCTAAAATCAATGGATGCCGCCGCGACCGTCAAAGTAGCAAACGGTAAGGCCAGCGTGACCCTGCCGGCCGGCAGTTTTGTAACGCTGGTTACGCCTCGTTTAATCCCAGCCCCTTGAGGATTTGCGGCGCGCATTTGTCTACGCGCGTGACCCGGGTCTGGGATTGTTTGGCCTGGCCGATGAAAATGATATAGGCTTTCTGGCGACCCGGCGTCAGCGTCTCGAAGGCCTTCTTTAACGCAGGCTTCCGCTCGAAAGCCTGTTTGAGCTCTGGTGGGATGGCCGGGGCCGCCTTTTTGACAACCGGGTCCTTTATCCCCGCTTTCTCCACCTCGATCGCCTGGTAGATATAGGACTTTATAGCCGCCTTTTGCGCCACGATCTCCGCAACGCTGTTAAAGCGGAGCTGGCGACCCACCACCGTATTCTCGCCCGTGAGCACCAGGAGCCCATGGACATCCGACAGTAAATTTCCCTTGAAAAACAACAGCGCGCAATACGCCTTGAACCCCTGTATGACGACGACGTTTTTCCCTTCGAAAGCATAGCAGGGTTTCCCCCACTTCAGCTCCTCGGTGAGCCCGCAATCGAGCGCGATCGCCCGCAATGCCGCCATTTCTTTTGGCCACTGCTGGGCCCGCTCGAGAAAGGCGTCGACTTTTGGATTCATTTCAATTTTTTTACAACGTTTTCTAAACGGTCGTGCGCCATCCCGACGCCTTGGGCAAGCCCATATTGCATCACCTGGTCGCGCAGGGCCGCCGATTCATAGATGACGTGCATGTGCAGCTTGCTGGTGTCGCCGGTCAGCGCTTCAAAGGTATAGATTTCAAGCTGGACGCCTACCGGGGCGTTCTCCATTTCGAAAGTGCGGATGATCTTCTTGTCGGGGATCACTTCATGGAAAACCCCGCTGGCGGCAAATAACACCTTACCCTGGACGTCCGCGGTCTCGAAATGATAGCTGCCATGTTTTTTACCCTCGAGCCGGAGGACCTTCGTTCCCATCCATTGCCCGACCAGGTCGCCATCGACGTGGGCCCTGAACAGCAGGTCTACCGGCAGGTCGAACTCCCGGGTGATGACATAGTCCTGCTTTCCATCTTCGGCGTTGATTTTCGTTTTTTTCTCCATGGGAGGCTATTTTTTTGATTTATAGTTACTCATGAGGTTTTCCAGCTTGTTGAACCGGTCTTCCCACATCTGGCGGAAGTGTTCGATGAAGTCGTCTACTTCTTTCATTTTGATGGCATTTATGTGATAGTGGATTTCCCGTCCGTTTTGTTGTTGCGTCAGCAGCTCGCATTCGGTGAGGATTTGCAGGTGCTTGGATACCGTCGGCCTGGCGGTGTCGAAGTTGGCGGCAATGGCACCGGCCGTCATGGATTGGGAAGCGACCAGCAGGAGGATGGCCCTCCGGGTCGGGTCGGCGATGGCCTGGAAAACGTCCCTTCTCAGGTTCATTGTGAAGCTATTTGACTACAAATATATGCGTAGTTATTTGACTTCGCAAACTTTTTTGGCGCCCCGCGCCCTGTGCCTCGCAATTTTTTTGACCCCGGCGCCCCCCGGCGAAAAATTCCCGGGTTTTTTCTGTAACCTTTATTCCCTTCTGGGGTATTCCTATCAAGCAACACAAAAAAATGCTGCCGGCCGAACTAACAGACGAAAAAATAATGTTACGGGTCAAGGAGGGGCATCTCTCGGAACTCACGGAGCTGTTCGACCGCTATCATTTGAAGCTGTTCAACTTCTTTTGGAAGCTGACCTTCGACAAGCCGGTCAGCGAGGACCTGACGCAGACGCTGTTCTACAGGGTCATGAAATACCGGTTGTCGTTCAGCGCGGAACAGGGAACCTTCCGGAGCTGGGTATACCGCATGGCCCGGAACATCCACGTGGATTTCTGTAACGAGCAGGCGAAGCGGCCGGACCGGTACAGGACGCCCGAGGAACAGTTGGAAAGGATTGCCGGCAAGGACGAGCGGTACAACGAGGACCACCTGATAAAACTGGACGCGGCCCTGCTGCGGCTCGACCCGGAGCAGCGGGAGTTGATCGTGCTCAGCCGGTTCCAGGGATTGAAGTACGACGAGATTTCACAGATAAAAGACATTTCGGTGCCGGCCATCAAGGTACGGGTGCACCGGGCGATCAAGGAATTGAGACAAATCTATTTCACATGACATGTGCAGAAGTGCAGGCGCTATTGCCCGATTTGGTCGATGGGACGCTGGACGCCTTCCTGGCGTCGGACGTGGAACGTCATATGCTGACCTGTCCCGACTGTAGCCGGGAGGTGAACGAACTCAGAGAGCTTTTTACAGCCATGGAAAATAGCCGGCCGGTTCGACCCTCCATAGCGCTCCGGGACAATTTTTTGAAAATGGTGGAGGAGGAAACCGCAGCGCAGGAGGCGTCGAAGCGCCGGGCCGGTGGCCAGGTGGTACGCATGAGCTGGTTTTCCGCCCTTGGCAAAACGGCGGTGGCCGCGGCTATCCTCCTGGTGGGCATGCTGATCGGGTACCGGCTCCATACCGGTCCGGA
>NZ_DATJIY010000249.1:0-16499 GCF_035492835.1 Dinghuibacter sp. | reverse complement strand
CCATGCATCGCAGAACCTTCCTCAAAGACACCAGTCTCGCCGCCGCAGGCGTAACCATCCTGAATTTCCCCGTTTTTGGAAAAAATGCGCCGTCCAACAAGGTCGTCGTGGGCGTCATGGGTCTGAACGGCCGTGGCTCCTACCTGGCGGGTTGCTATACGCAGCTGGCCAACGTGGAAGTCGGGTATATCTGCGACGTGGAGGAAGGCGCCATCAAGAAAGGTTTTGACGCGCTCAAAAACGCGTCCCGCAAACCGACGCTCGAAAGGGACATCCGCGAGCTCGTCAAACGCAAGGACATGGACGCGCTGATCATCGCGTCACCCGACCACTGGCACGCGCCGGCGGCGCTGCTGGGCCTGGCCCAGGGAAAACCGGTTTACGTGGAAAAACCCTGCTGTCAGAATCCCCACGAGGGCGAAATGCTGGTGAAATCCGCCGAAGGCCGGATCGTCCAGATGGGTAGCCAGCGGCGCTCCATGCCGACGCTGATCCAGGCCGTGCAGGAGGTGCACGGCGGCGCCATCGGTCATACCTATTTCGCCAAATCCTGGTACACTAATAACCGGGCGTCGATCGGCGTCGGTAAAAAGATACCCGTCCCCGCGACCCTGGACTTCGACCTCTGGCAGGGACCCGCGCCCCGGATGCCCTACCAGGACAACCTGGTGCACTACAACTGGCACTGGTTCTGGCATTGGGGGACCGGCGAGGCGTGTAACAACGGCACCCACGAGATCGACTGCTGCCGCTGGTTCCTGGACGTGGACTACCCGACCAAGGTCGTTTCGGCGGGCGGCCGCTATGCCTTCCACGACGATTGGCAAACCCCCGATACCCAGGTCGCGACATTCGAGTTCGGTGACAAGAAGTCCATCACCTGGGAGGGCAGGAGCTGTAACAACTACGGGGTAGAGGGCTCCAGCCGCGGCTTTATCATCTATGGCGACGAGGGCTCGCTCGTCAACCTGGGCGGCGGGGACTACAAGATCTACGACAAAAAGAATAAACTGGTCAAGGAAGTCACCCCGGACGTCAAGGCCGACCCCACCAACACCGTCAGCGCCACCGGCAACCTGGACATGTACCATTTCCAGAACTTCATCGACACCATCCGCGGGACCGCGAAGCTCACACAGCCCGTTTCGTCGGGCTACAAAAGCGTCCTGTTGTGCCAATTGGCCAATATCGCCCAGCGAACGAGCGGAGTCCTACACACCGATCCGGCCAACGGCCACATCCTCCACGACGAGGCGGCTGTTAAGCTATGGCAAAGGAGCTATGAAAAAGGGTGGGAACCCATTGCCATATAAAAGAATTTACATATTATTGTGGCGGTTTAAGCTTACCTCTTTTTGTGTGTCCAACACGCGACGTATGCCCGGCATGCGATTATGCGTGGACAACGTGACCGCCACGTAGCCCAGGACGGGGTTTGCTTGCACCAGCTTACCTGTTGCAACTAAATCCGACCCCGTGAAACCACAACCACAATGCGTCCTGCTTTTATTGGCGTTTGTTTTCCTGAATGCCTTTCCTTCCACAGCACAAAATCCCGGCGGCGTTACCGGCAGCACGTTCTGGCTTAGGGCAGACGTTCAAACGTCATCCACGACCGACGGTAGCAGTATTTGGTACTGGATCGACCAGGCGGGTGGAAATTGGACCTACCAGCTTTTTGGCACGGAGCCGCGGTACCAGGATGATGCCACTTACGACATCAATTTCAACCCCGTCGTCCGGTTTTCCGGGGGCGCCAGTCTCGACTTCCTGTCGTTGACGGGTCTTCCGACCGGCAAGACCGCCCGCACGGTCATCACCGTCGGGACCGCCGCCACGACGACGGGCACCCAGTATATCCTTTCCATGGGGAAAAACAGCAACGGCGGCGGCTACTCGATAGGGGCGCAGAACACCCAGGGGCTCCTATCGGGGAACGGGCCCGCGGTCACGACAACCGCGGGGTTCTGGCAGGCGGGTCAGCCCAACATGCTCACGGCCACCTGGGCAGGCAACGGGGGGACGGTGGATATCTATGGGGTGGGCAGTCTGCTGACCGGCGCCACCGAAAACCTGAATACGAACCTCAACTCCGCCACCATCGGCGCGGAGACCTGGGACGGGAACGACACCTGGAACGGGAACATCGCCGAGGTCATTATTTATAACACCAACCTCAGCGCGGCCAACCTCCAGAAGATCGGGAGCTACCTGGCGCTCCGGTACGGGTTTACTCTCGGCGGTAGCAGCCCGCAAAGCTACCTGTCATCAACCAGCCAGACGGTCTGGAACGCGGGCACCCTGGCGACGTACTCCAACAACATCGCGGGCCTCGCGCGGGACGACAATTCCGGGCTCGACCAGCTGCAATCCACGAGTAGCAACACCGGTTTCCAGGTCACCATGGGGGTAAGGGCAATCGCCGCAACAAATTCGGCGAATAACGGGACAATCAATACGGACCGGAGTTTTATGATCTGGGGCGACAACGCGCAGTCGACCAGTTTCACGCGCACGGTCACGGTGGGCGGTACGACCTATCACACCATGCAACGTACCTGGGCCGTCAGCAAAACCGCCTGGACCGACCAGAACATCTCGATCACCCAGGACAGCGGCAGCCGCGCGACGATGCTCCTGGTGGCCACCGACCCAAACTTTACCAACGTCACCCAGCAGATCGCGCTGAGCTCGGGGGCGGTCACCGTCAATTCAAACAAAATTCCCTCGGGCTCCTACTTTACGTTCGCAGGGATCATACCGCTCCCCGTCAGCCTCGTGAGCTTTACCGGGACGGCCACCAAAACCGGGAATATCCTGAGCTGGGAAACCGCCGGCGAAACCGACAACGCTTACTTCGCCATCGAACGCTCGACCGACGCCCGGAACTTCGACGACATCGGTACCGTGACCGGCGCCGGGACCACCGTCACCGAAGAGCGCTACAGCTACACCGACCTCAGCCCCATCGACGGGACGACCAACTATTACCGGTTGCGCCAGGTGGATAACGACGGATGGTCCAACTACTCCGCGATTGTCGCTTTACGCGGCGACGGAGGCCCCTTGTCGTATAAGGCCTACCCTAATCCGGCACAAAGCACCCTGCACATTTCCATACCCAACCGGGTCATCAATATGGGGATTTTTGTCTACAATTCTGTAGGGCAGGCCGTACAACAACGACAAGTGGAGGAACCGGGTGACGGGGTCGACCTGGATGTTTCCGGGCTGGCGCCGGGGTTGTACTATCTTCAGCTGACTACGGACGGCGTACGGCACGTCCTTTCCTTTATCAAACAGTAAAAATTCCCCTATTTTCGCGTGAATTAGACTGTCTTATGAAGCCCTACACCTACTATCTTCTTGGTGCCCTGCTGATGATGACACCCCTCCTGGGCGTTTGCCAATCCGATAACCTGGAGCTAAACACAAAGGATTACACCCTGACGGAGCGATTGGACATCAAGCTCGGGCATGACAGCACCCTGTCTTTTTCCACGGTGAAACCCTTCAACCGGAAGACGGTCACCGAACGGGTGGCTTATATCGACAGCCTCGACAAGGCGGGCGCCCTGCCCGGCAGGCTTTCCGAGGTGGACCGCTACGATATACGCAGTTTCCTTAGGGAAAACAATGAATGGGCGCCCCAGGGCTATCTCGACTCGTTTAAGCTCAAGCACCCCATCCTCAAGACCTTTTACGAGACGCCGGCGCACCTTTTTGCCGTGGATACCAAGGACTTCACCCTCCGGGTGGACCCCGTGCTGAACCTCCAGATCGGGAACGCCAACGACGGGACCGGCCAGATCTTTATGAACACCCGCGGCGCCTATATCCGGGGCAGCATCCTGAAAAGACTCGGCTTTTATACGTACGTCTCCGACAACCAGGAACGCGACCCGCTCTACGTCCGGAACTGGGTCAAACAATATGGGAATGTACCCGGTGTTGGTTTTTGGAAGGACTACGGCCGCGTGGGCTATGACTATTTCGACTTCCGCGGGGGCGTAAGCTTCAGCCTCCTCAAGGACTATATCCACGTCCAGTACGCGTATGACAAGCTATTTATCGGCAATGGCTTCCGCAGCCTGATGCTGAGCGACTTCGCCAACGACTATGTTTTCCTGCGGCTCAGCACCCGGATCTGGAAGCTGAACTACGAAATGATCATCGCTGAAACCATCCAGTCCGTGCCGCAGGTCGCCCGGGATGAGCGCCCCAAAAACTACATGGCGATCCACCACCTGAGCGTCCAGCCCTGGAAGTGGCTCAACTTCGGGTTCTATGAGAACATCATGGAAGACGGGACCTATGGCCTCCAGCTCAGCTACCTCAACCCCATCATCTTCTACCGGGCGGCCGAATCCAACCTGGGCGCTTCCGGCAAGGCCAATATAGCTCTCGACGCCAAGGTCAACCTGCTTAAACACGTCCAGCTGTACGGCACCCTGCTCATCGATGAATTCCAGATCCACGAGATCGCCCACTACGGCGACGGCAACTTCGCCAACAAACAGGCCCTCCAGGGCGGGATCAAATACATCGACGCCCTTGGTATCAAAAACTTCGACCTCCAGGGCGAAGTCAACTTAATACGACCCTTCACGTACCAAAACTTCGACAGCGTCACCAACCTCACCCACTACGACCAGCCCCTGGCCCATCCGCTGGGCGCCAGCGTCCGTGAATTCATCCTCCTGGCCCGCTACCAGCCCATCAACCGCCTTTACCTGTCCGGCAAGGTCATCAACTACCTCCAGGGTCTCGACTCCGCCGGCCAGAACGACGGCGGCGACGTCTTCCGCAGCTATAATTCCCGCCCCCGCGACAACGGCTGGAAGATCGGCTCCGGTATCCCTGTGCACAGCACCACGCTGAATTTCAACGCCTCCTGGGAGTTGTTCGACAACGCCTTCATCGACCTCAGCCTCACCCACCGTTCCTACAACGTTTGGAATCAGCCCAACTCGTCGGTATTTTTCTACACCGTCGGGTTCCGCATGAATATCGCGCGGCGGGAGTTCGACTTCTAAGTTGCCGCCGCTTCGGTTTTGTTGCCCCGGCGCCCGGCCAGCCCGGCGGGGCGGCGCCCGAAGCACGGTAGGGCGGGGACTTGGGTCGTCTGAAAGCCGTTTTTCTCGCAGAGAACACGGCTTGAAGATGACCCAAGCACCCGCCCGGAGGGGGAGAAGATGCGACCCAAGCACCCGCCCGGGAAGAAGGTGCAACCGCGTGAGGAAGGCATGACGCACAATCCGGTATACACTTTGTAACAGAAACAGGTTCAATAATCCTTATGAGCCTAGCAAAAGAACCCGCTTACACTAACGGAGAAACCGCGGAAAAATCCGGCGACATCGACAAAGAACTATTGCGGGTCCTCCTGGAGGTCCGCAACGGCAACTTCCAGGCGCGTATGCCCTTCGACCAGGTGGGCACCAAGGGGAAGATTTGCGACGTCCTCAACGACATCATCGAGATGAACGAGCGGATGACGCAGGAATTCACGAAAGCCTCCAACACCATCGGTAAGGAAGGGAAGCTCAACCACCGCATCGACGTGCCGTTCTCCAAAGGGGAATGGCGTAACGGCGTCGAATCCCTCAATACACTCATTTCCGACCTGGTGCATCCGACTATCCAGATAGCCGGGGTTATCAGCTCCGTTGCCAAGGGCGACCTCGGGCAGCAGATGCCGCTGGAGATCGGGGACCACGTGCTCCAGGGGGAGTTCTCCCGGATCGCGCGGGAGGTGAACGGCATGGTGAAACAGCTGAACCTGTTCAGCCGGGAAGTGACACGCGTGGCCAGGGAAGTGGGCTCGGAAGGGAAGCTGGGTGGACAGGCGACCGTCGACGGCGTGGGCGGGGTTTGGAAAGACCTTACCGACTCCGTGAACCTGATGGCGGGCAACCTGACGGCCCAGGTGCGGAATATCGCGGAAGTGACTACCGCGGTCGCCAAGGGCGACTTGTCCAAAAAGATCACCGTGGACGTAAAGGGGGAAATCCTCGAGCTCAAGAATACCATCAATACGATGGCGGACCAGCTCAACTCCTTCTCCTCCGAAGTAACGCGCGTGGCGCGCGAGGTCGGTTCGGAAGGACGGCTCGGCGGTCAGGCGAACGTGCCCGGTGTCGGCGGGACCTGGAAGGACCTGACGGACTCCGTCAACATCATGGCGGGGAACCTCACCGCCCAGGTGCGCAACATCGCCGAAGTCACCACCGCCGTGGCCCGCGGCGACTTGTCGCGTAAGATCACGGTGGACGTAAAAGGGGAAGTGCTCGAGCTCAAGGATACCATCAACACGATGGTGGACCAGCTCAACTCCTTCTCGTCGGAAGTGACGCGCGTAGCTACGGAAGTGGGGTCCGAAGGGAAACTGGGTGGCCAGGCCAAGGTGACCGGGGTGGGGGGTGTATGGAAAGACCTCACCGAGTCCGTGAACCAGATGGCCTCCAACCTCACGGCCCAGGTGCGCAACATCGCCGAAGTGACCACTGCCGTGGCCCGGGGCGACTTGTCGCGTAAGATCACGGTCAACGTAGAAGGCGAAATATTGGAGCTCAAGAACACCATCAACACGATGGTGGACCAGCTCAACTCTTTTGCCTCCGAAGTGACCCGCGTGGCGCTCGAGGTCGGTACCGACGGTAAGCTCGGCGGCCAGGCGAAGGTGCGGGGCGTCGGCGGTACCTGGAAGGACCTCACCGAGTCGGTGAACCAGATGGCCTCCAACCTGACGGCCCAGGTGCGCAACATCGCCGAGGTAACTACCGCGGTGGCCAAGGGCGACTTGTCGCGCAAGATCACGGTGGACGTAAAGGGGGAAATCCTCGAGCTCAAGAACACCATCAACACGATGGTGGACCAGCTCAACTCCTTTGGCTCGGAAGTTACGCGCGTGGCGCGCGAAGTCGGTTCGGAAGGACGGCTCGGCGGCCAGGCCAACGTACCCGGCGTCGGCGGGACCTGGAAGGACCTCACCGACTCCGTGAACGTCATGGCGGGCAACCTCACCGACCAGGTGCGCAACATCGCCGAAGTCACCACCGCGGTCGCCAACGGCGACCTGTCGCGTAAGATCGAGGTGGACGTCAAAGGGGAAATCCTCGAGCTGAAAAATACGATCAATACGATGGTGGAGCAGCTCCGCGGCTTCGCCTCCGAAGTGACCCGCGTCGCGCGTGAGGTGGGTACGGAAGGGAAGCTCGGCGGCCAGGCGCACGTGCCCGGCGTCGCGGGTACCTGGAAGGACCTCACCGACTCCGTGAACCAGATGGCGGGCAACCTCACCGACCAGGTGCGGAACATCGCCGACGTCGCCATCGCCGTGGCCAACGGGGACATGTCCCGGAAGATCACGGTGGACGTGCGCGGCGAAATCCTGCAGCTCAAAGAGACCCTCAATACGATGGTGGACCAGCTCCGCGCCTTCGCGTCCGAAGTGACGCGCGTCGCGCGTGAGGTGGGCACGGAAGGAAAGCTCGGCGGCCAGGCCTTCGTGCCGGGCGTCGCCGGTACCTGGAAAGACTTGACGGACTCCGTCAACCAGATGACCGGGAACCTGACCGACCAGGTGCGCAACATCGCCGAAGTGACCAAGGCGGTGGCTTCCGGCGACTTGTCCAAGAAGGTGACCATCGACGTAAAGGGCGAAATCTTCGACCTCAAGAACACCATCAACACGATGGTGGAGCAGCTCAACTCCTTTGCCTTCGAGGTAACGCGCGTCGCGCGCGAAGTGGGTACGGACGGGAAGCTCGGCGGCCAAGCCGAAGTCCGCGGCGCGGTCGGTATCTGGAAAGACCTTTCCGACTCCGTCAACCAGATGGCCTCCAACCTCACGGCCCAGGTGCGCAGCATCGCCAAGGTGGTCACCGCCGTGGCCACGGGGAACCTGAAACAAAAGCTGTCCATCGTCTCCCGCGGGGAAGTGGCGCAGCTCACCGATACCATTAACGAGATGATCGATACCCTGGCGCTGTTTGCCGACCAGGTCACGACCGTGGCCAGGGAGGTCGGCGTCGAAGGCCGGTTGGGCGGTCAGGCCAGCGTACCCGGCGCTTCGGGTATCTGGAAGAACCTCACCGAAAACGTCAACCAGCTCGCCCAGAACCTGACGACCCAGGTGCGCGCCATTTCCGAGGTCGCCTCCGCGGTGACCAAGGGCGACCTTACCCGGACCATCCGCGTGGAGGCCAAGGGTGAGGTGGAAGAGCTCAAGGATACGATCAACCAGATGATCGCCAACCTGAAGGAAACCACCCTGCTGAACCAGGAACAGGACTGGCTGAAGTCCAACCTGGCCAAGTTCACGCAGATGCTCCAGGGCCAGAAGGACCTGAACACCGTGACCAGGCGCATCCTCTCCGAGCTCGCCCGGGTGGTCAACGCCCAGCGCGGCATGTTCTATATCCTGGAACAGGATGAAAAACCGCACCTGCGGCTCTTCGCCACCTACGCGGGCCAGCACGACTTCAGCCTCGACCGGCAGATCGCCCTTGGCGAAGGCCTGGTCGGCCAGGTAGCCCTGGAAAAGGAACGCATCCTGCTGTCCAACGTACCCAAGGACTATATCCGCATCACCTCCGGTTTGGGCGACGCCACGCCATTGAACCTCATCGTCCTGCCGGTGCTCTTTGAAAAAGAGATCAAAGCGGTCATCGAGCTGGCGTCCTTCGAAACCTTTAACGAAACCCACCTCGACTTCCTCGGCCAGCTCACCGAGTCCATCGGGATCGTGCTCAACACCATCGAGACCAACTCCCGGACGGAGCACCTGCTCGAACAGTCCACGTCGCTGGCGGATGAGCTGCGCCGCGCCAACGAAGAGCTCCAGGACAAGGCCCACCTCCTGGTCAAGCAAAAGGAAGAGGTGGAGAACAAGAACAAGGAAGTCGAGGAAGCCCGCCGCTCGCTCGAAGAAAAAGCGGAACAGCTGACCCTGACCTCCAAGTACAAATCCGAGTTCCTGGCCAACATGTCGCACGAGCTGCGTACCCCGCTGAACTCCCTGCTGATCCTGGCGCAACAGCTCTACGAGAACTCCGAGGGCAACCTCAGCGAAAAACAGGTCCGCTACGCCAAGACCATCCACAGCTGCGGCGACGACCTGATCCAGCTGATCAACGACATCCTCGACCTATCCAAGATCGAATCCGGTTATATTTCGGCCGACTTTACGCTGGTCCGGCTCGGGGAAATCATGTCCTTTGTCGAGACCACTTTTAAACACATATCGGAGAGCAAGAGCCTGCGTTTTGTCATCGACCTCGACCGGAGCCTCCCGAATCAGATCAAAACCGACATCCAGCGACTCAACCAGATCCTCAAGAACCTCCTGTCGAACGCCTTCAAGTTCACCGAAAAAGGCGAAGTACGGCTCCGCATCTTCGCCGCCGCCAAGGGCGACTGGAAAACCAGCCTGCCCGCCCTCGACCAGGCGCCAGCGGTCGTAGGTTTCGAGATCAGGGACACCGGCATCGGTATCCAAAAGGAAAAGCAGAACATCATCTTCGAGGCCTTCCAGCAAGCGGAAGGCTCCACGTCCCGGAAATACGGGGGCACCGGTCTGGGGCTGTCGATCAGCCGCGGCCTTGCCGACCTGCTGGGCGGCACCATCGACCTGTACAGCGAAGTAGGGCGGGGGAGCACCTTTACCCTCTTCCTGCCGGTAGACTACAACCCGGCCCTGATGAAGAAAGAAAAGCCCTCCAGCCTGGTCATCAGCGAATACGCCATCGAGGGCTCGACCGTGGTCCCCACCGTAAAGCTCCCCGACCGCGACCTGGAGAACGTCAACGAGATCATCAACGACGCCGGCGACGACCGGAACAATATTTCCGTCGGGGATAAAGTAGTCCTGATCGTGGAGGACGACCTCCGTTTTGCCCGCATCATGCTCGACAAAGCCCACGAGCAAGGGCTCAAGGGCGTCGTAGCGACACACTACGGGGAAGTGTTTGGCATGGCCAATAAATTCCTGCCGTGCGCCGTCACGCTCGACGTCAAGCTGCCCGACGCCAGCGGCTGGCGTATCCTGGACCTCTTCAAGAGCGACATCAACTTCCGGCACATCCCCATCCACCTCATCAGCGGTGAGGAAAACCGCAGCCTGGCCATGAACCGGGGCGCGCGGAGCTTCCACCTCAAACCCCTGAGCGCCGAAACGCTGACCTTGTTGATGGACGAAATCAACGGTTTCAACCCGGTGAAGACGCGGGAGCTGTTGATCATCGAGGACAATGAGCTCGATTCCTCCCAGATCGCCAAGATGCTCGACCTGGGCGACCAGGTCCACCTGACCCTGGCGTCCACCGGCCAGGAGGCCCTGGAGCTGATCCGGCTCCACCCGTACGACGGGATCACCGTGGACTACGGCGTACCGGACATGAACGGGCTCGACCTGGTAACGGAGATCCACGCCATCCGCGGCGGGAAGATCATGCCGCTCACCATCTACTCAGCCCGCGACTTCACCGCCAAGGAGCGCACCCTGCTCAAGAAATACGCCAACAACATCCTCCTGAAGAACGTCCAGTCCCTGGAGCTGTTGCTGGAAGAGGTGGTGACCCAGCTCCACCTGGACCACCGGGAGCTTCCGGTCGACAAGAAGCGGATCATCGAAAACCTCCGGCTCAAGGAGGAGGTCCTGGCCGGCAAAAAGGTCCTCGTCGTGGACGACGACGTCCGGAACCTGTTCGCCCTGACCACCGCCTTCGAGAAATACAATATCAACACCATTACCGCCGAGAGCGGTCAGGACGCCATACAGCTCCTGGAAGAGGAGCAGGGCATCGATATGGTCCTGATGGACATCATGATGCCCGAAATGGACGGATACGAAACCACCCAGAAGATCCGGCGGGAGCACAAGAACACCCACCTGCCGATCATCGCGGTGACCGCCAAGGCGATGAAGGGGGACCGGGAAAAGTGTCTTGAAGCCGGGGCCTCCGATTATATTACCAAGCCCGTAAAAATCGACCAGTTATTATCTTTGATGCGGATTTGGCTATATAAATAGTCTGGCACCACACCCATGAACGACCGCAAACCCGACATAAAGCTGCTCCTCGTTGACGACCGCGAAGACAACCTCTTCGCGATCGAAGCCATCCTCGAACCCGACGGGTACAGCCTGTACAAGGCCCGGAGCGGACGCGCGGCCCTGCGCATCCTGCTCAAGG
This sequence comes from Dinghuibacter sp., assembly GCF_035492835.1. Taxonomy (NCBI): domain Bacteria; kingdom Pseudomonadati; phylum Bacteroidota; class Chitinophagia; order Chitinophagales; family Chitinophagaceae; genus Dinghuibacter; species Dinghuibacter sp. The sequence goes on along the minus strand of NZ_DATJIY010000249.1, from coordinate 5,301 downwards.
AGGTGGACTTCACGTTGATCCTGATGGACGTGCAAATGCCCGAGCTGAACGGGTTCGAGACCGCCACGCTGATCTACCAGCGGGATATCCTGCGGCATATCCCGATCATCTTCATCACGGCCAACGACTATACCGAGGAAACCATGTTCACCGGCTACCGCATGGGCGGGGTGGATTATATAAAGAAGCCGATCAACCCCGACCTGCTCCGTACCAAGGTGAGCGTATTCGTGGAGCTGTACCGCAAAAACCACCAGCTCCGCCAGCAGGAGCAGCACCTGATGCAGCTCAACCAGCAGCTGATGGAGAACGTCCTTCAGCTCCGGAGCACCAACGAGGAGCTGGAGCGGTTCGCCTACGCGGCCAGCCACGACCTCCAGGAACCCCTGCGCAAGATCATGCTCTTTAGCGAGCGGCTCCTGTCCAAGAACGACCAGCTCGACGGCGACGGCCAGGGCTATGTGGACAAGATCAGCCGGGCCGCCTCCCGCATGCAAATCCTGATAAAGAACATACTGGAATATTCCCGGTCATCGGTGGACTCCGATCCCTTTGAAGTCACCGACCTCAACGTCCTGGTGGAGGCGCTGATCAGCGACCTGGAGGTATCCATCGAGCAAAAGGGCGCCTCGGTTTCGGTCGAGCCGCTGCCCGTTTTACGCGTCATCCCGTCCCAGATCCGGCAGCTCTTCCAGAACCTGATCATCAACGCCCTCAAGTTCAGCCGGCCGGACGTGCCCCCGCGCATACGGATCACCGCTTCCGCGGAAGCCGGCGGGTTTTATGAGATCTCCGTCCGCGACAACGGCATCGGTTTCGAGCAGAAGTACGCCGACAAGATCTTCTCCCTCTTTAGCCGCCTCCACAGCTATGACCAGTTCGAGGGTACGGGGATCGGCCTGGCGATCTGTAAAAAGATCGCGGACAAGCACGGCGGTATGATCTCCGCCTCCGGGGAGCCGGGGGAAGGGTCCGTTTTTATCGTCAGCCTGCCCGTCCGTGAACCGGAAATTCCTGAGACACAGAAGGAAATCCCGGGAGAAAGCTTATCTTAGTCTCCCAATATCCTTTCTGTACATGAAACAGCTGCTCACGGGGCTGACCTGCCTGCTTATCCTCCAGGCTGCCCAAGCACAAATGCAAACGCCTGACCCACAGGGTTATGTAGACGCCGCCGCGCTCAAAAAACTAAGCAAAAAGGCCAAGTTCGGCGCTTCCCTCATCCAGGAGAACATCGATTTTTCCACCGCCAAGGGTATCCAGGGCGCCCCCATCGTGACCGCCACCGCCAAGGGTCAGGTCGACATGGCCGCCGTCCAGGACAAGGCCTATATGGGCTACATGGTGTTCTGTAACCAGTTCATCCAGGTCAAGGACTACGACTTCCTGATCTGGTACGGGAACAACTTTAAAAGCCAGCGCTACAAGCCCGTCAAAACTTCCCTGACCGACGACGACATCTACCTCGACGACGCCTATGGCGAGATATACGGTTTTTTAGCCGAGCAAAACGGACAGCGTTGCCGGTTCAAGTACGTCCAGGAATACTCCGACGCGAAGTACCTGACGCGGTTGTTTTTCCATGAATATTATCCCGTCCGCCAGCACACGATCAGCTTCACCGTTCCTTCGTGGCTCCAGCTGGACATCCAGGAGGAGAACTTCGACGGGTACAAGATCAAAAAGGACGTCAAACGCGAAAAGAACCAGGTCACCTATACCTATACCGCTTCCGACCTCCAGGGCGTCAGGGAAGAAGGGTCGTCGCTCGCGCGACCGTATTTCCTGCCCCACCTGGTCGTCACCGTGCGCAGCTATACGGTGAACCAGAAAACCTTCAACGGGTTCAAGACCCTGGCCGATCTCTACGCCTGGAACGACTACCTCTACCGCAAATGCTCCAACAATACGACGACGTTGAAACCGCTGGTCGCTTCGCTGACCGCCGGCAAGACCACCGACGCAGACAAGGTCAAGTCGATCTACTACTGGGTTCAGGACAACATCCGCTACCTGGCCTTCGAGGAAGGCTATGCCGGTTTTGTACCGATGACCGCGCAGGACGTGTATAAAAATAAATACGGCGATTGTAAGGGTATGGCTAACCTGATGACCGAGATGCTCAAGCTCGCGGGTTATGACGCCCACTTCTCGTGGATCGGTACCCGGGACATCCCCTACGATTTTTCTTCCGTGCAATCGATCTGCGTTGCCAATCACGCCATCTGCGTGCTGTATCTCGGCGGCAAGACGTACTTCCTGGACGGCACCGAAAAATACGCCCCGATGGGGATCAACGCCTACCGTATCCAGGGCAAATCGGTGCTCGTCGAAAACGGCGACACCTACAAGCTGGAAACAGTGCCCGCGGCCGATCCCAGCGGTAACCTGGTGCTCACACGCGCCGTGCTCAAGCTCCAGGGCGACACGATCGATGGTCACGTCACGCTGACTTTTAATGGCGAGACCAAGAACCTCTTCCACTACATCTACCACAGCATCCCGTCCGACGAAAAGAAGGATTTTATTAAGCACCTCGTGGAGCTGGGTTCTGCCAACACCGAGGCTACGAATATTGTAACGTCCGACTTCAAGAACCGGGATACGCCCATCGTCATCCAGGGGGACATCGCGATCGCCAACCAGGTCACCGAGGTCGAAAAGACGTGTTACCTCGGGATCGACTTCTTCCCCGGCTCCATCACCCGTTTTGTCCCGGCCGAAGACCGGCAGACGCCGATCGACATCAACTCGGTGATGCTGGACCGTTCGGAGATTTCGCTGGAGCTGCCGGCCGGAGCCAAACCGCGCTATTTGCCGCCCGTTTTCACCGCGTCCTTCCAACAGGATTCCATCAACGCCAAGTACGTGATGAAGAACCACACGGTCTACCTGACCAAACAGCTCCAGATCGCGTCGCCCGTGATCCGGACCGGCGATTTTGCCGCCTGGAAGGATTTTCTCAATTCCATTAAAACCTTTGATAGGAATAATATTTCCGTCAACCTTTAGTATATGCGTCGCTTCATATATATGCTGATCCTGCTTCCTGTTGGCGTTTGCGCCCAGGAGCGCATCTCTCCCAGGGAGCTCCAGACCAACGCCGCCAACATAAAGTCCGATTCCCTGCTGGGCGCTGACGCGGACTTTTCTTCTTCATCGTTTAAATGGTCCGACGAGAGCGCGGTCATCCTCTGCCAGAAAACGACCTTTAACTTCGACAAAAAAGGCGTGAGCGTCGGCCAGCGTATCGGCCGTAACATGCTCGGCCTGGCCCTGGCGCCGTTTACCTTTGGCTGGTCGATCGTCGGCGAAAACCTCCGCAACGAAGCCCACATCCTCGTCGAGGAAACCGAACGGCGCAAGATCCTCCTTAAGGACAAGGCAGCCATCGACAAATATTCCATCCTGTATTTCCGGCAGACCACCGACGGCGACGCCTTTGCCGCGCGCGTCATCAAGAAAGACGGGTCTTTGGTGCCGGTGGACCTCGAGGACGCGGTACACGTCGAGGACGTCCGTTCGGTACCCGGTGTCTTCAGAAGCTATACCGAGCCCGACGTGTCCACGGTCTACCGCCCGGACTATTACAAGATCGCCATCCCCGACCTGGAAGAGGGCGACGTCATCGAGTACCAGTTCCGCCACTACAATTCCAAGAACTACAGCCGGAACCCGCAATACATGGAGTTCGACCCGGTGTTTTACCTGTGTAACCGGGACATGCCCGTCGCCCGCCAGATCATCGAGATATCCACCGAGGACGACCACTACTTCGTGACCTATAAGAGCCTGAAGGGCGCACCCAGCTTTACGGAAAGCAACAACGGCTCCACGCACGTCTATCGCTGGGTCGACGACAACCGCGACAAGCGCAAGGATACCCGCTATGTCGACGACTTCCGCCAGTACCCCATGGTCAAGTTCCAGGTGGTCTATGCCCGCAACGGCAGCCGCGACCTGATCTGGTTCAAGAGCGCGGCGGACATGCAAAACGACATCCCGGTCAGGGACCTCGCCGAAAAGGCCAAGTCCTTCTGGTTCCAGACCGGGAAGGTCCAGAACACCGGCGACTACGCCGGCGGTCTGAGCATGGGCATCGGCGCCACCATCGACGCCCTTTATAAGGACATGAAAAAACGCGGGATCACCGACCAGCAGGACGACGACTACGTCCGCAAAGCCTATTACACCATCCGCGCGCGGACGCTCTACAACGCCTGGAGCGACTACGCCTTTGCCAAGGTATTCTCCGGTCTGCTGGCCCGGCGGAAGCTCGACCACGACATCCTGGTCACACCCTACAATTCCTTGTGCGACCTCGACAAGGTAGCCTTTAGCCAGGAGCTGGACTGGGTCGTGCGGTACAAAGGACATTTTTATACCAACCCGGGCGAGCACCGCAACCCGCAGGATTTGCGGCAGTCGCTGATCGGGAACACCGCGGTGAGCTTTAATTACAAGGGTTCCGCCGTGGCGGCAAAGACCGAGGTGCTGCCCATGACCGACACCGCGGACAACATGACTTATACAAAGGTGGCTGCTTCGTTCGACGGGGAGGCGCTCGACCGGATCGCCTGCGACAAGACGGTACAGGTCAAGGGCCTGTCCAAAAACGAGCTCCAGGGCGACGCCCTGGCCCTGACGCCCTTCATGGAAAACGACCCGCGGAACTACGACGGATCGAGCATGTGGGAAGGCCTCAACCCCAACCAGACCCTGAAGGCGATGAACGACTTTTCCCAGGCCAAAAAGGACTGGAAGGAGGACAAGCCCAAGATGATGAAGGCCGAGGCCGAGGCCGAATACAACGCCAGCGTCGAGAAATACACCGACTTCAAGGTCAAGGACGACGGCCGCAGCTTCAAGAACCAGAACCTCCAATACGAGGAAAGCTTTGTCCTGGGTGGCCTCACCGCCACCGCGGGCGACGACATCATCCTTTCCCTGCCCGCGCTGATCGGCCGCCAGCCCCGTATCGCCAAGGACGAGCGCACCCGCACCATGCCCGTCGACGTCGGCTATCCCCGCACGTTCTTATATTCCATCACCTTCAAGGTCCCCGACGGGTATACCGTAAAAGGCCTGCCACGGCTCAACCGCACCGTCGACAACGACTGCGGGAGCTTTATCACGACCGCCAGCGTCGCCGACGGGGTGCTCGTCATCAACGTGCGCAAGCTCTACAAGGTCCGCAACCTCGAAGCGTCGCAGTGGGCGTCGCTGTGCGCGATACAGGACGCGGGGTATGCGTTTTCGCAGATGCGCGTGGTGCTGCAGAAGGAGTCGACGACAACCGCG
>NZ_DATJIY010000248.1:0-8455 GCF_035492835.1 Dinghuibacter sp. | reverse complement strand
CCACTTCGGCGTCGAGCCACAAACAAAAATGGACAAAATGCTGTACGCCTTCGACGAGCTCTCCGGTCTCGTACATGCATACTCCCTGATGCGTCCCGGAGGTTATGACGGCATGGAGCTAAAAGGCGTGCTCAAACGACTGAAAGAAAAAACCTTCGCCGCCGGCGTCAACCGCGACGACATCACCGACGCGTGCGCCCGCGCGGGCATCACCCAAAACGAGCTGATCGAATTCATCATCGCGCACCAGCGCGGCTAACGCGCCTGCGCGCGGCCAACCGACCCGCGCAAAGCGGCTAACGCCCGAGTACGTACCGCTCGACGGCCCCAATGGCCTTTGCCAGCCGCTCTTCAGGCGACCCTGAGATGTCGACCCAAGGCGTGGACTGATTCACGAGGATGTCTTTGTAAATGTGGTACAGCTTATCCCGGGTTTCGAGGTCCGGATATTCCCGGAGTTCGTCCGCAACCCACGGCAGGTCCGTATTGCAGAGCAGATAAAGATCGTACTGGCGCGAAACGACCTGCTCCAGCACAAAAGGCGGGCAGGCGTTAAAAACGAACTCCCCCCATACCTTCATCACATACATGTCCGTATCGATAAACAGCAGCTTCCGGTCCAGGTCGTCGGAAAGGAAAGGCGCGAAGTCTGCGTTGTTCAAGAGCGATAACGCATACGCGTCTTCAGCCGCCAGCTGGCCCTTGGCTATCGCGGTAAGGTCGTCCAACGTATAGGAAGTTCCGTGTTTGAGCAGGTATTCCCGCGCGTACTCGGGGACCCAGGCGGTCCGGTAGTGCTGCGCCAGCAATTCGCACAAGGTGCTTTTTCCCGTCGATTCCGGACCTATAGCTACGATCTTCTTAAGCATATTCGGTGTTTGATCCTTTCCACTTCCTGATCCATTCCAGCAAGCCGAGAACGGCGATGACGAGGAAAACCAGGAACTGGAAGCTGGTAAATACATATCCCTTAATGAAATACAGCGGGATGCTTGCAATATCGGTTATTATCCACCATATCCAGTTCTCGATTTTCTTACGGGTAAGCAGCCACATGCCGGTATACGCCGCGGCGGCCGAAAACCCATCCGCCAGCGGGATCGCGCGCGGTGCGAAGGAAGCCTTCGCATACGTCAGGGCGACGTACAGTACAAACCAGCAAACAAAAAAGAACCCCAGCGCAACCGCCCAGTCCCGGCCGGATGACCGCGTGATCACCAGCGACGGCTGACGATCCGATCCGCGCCGCGCCCAAAGTACCCAGCCATAGACGTTCATGACGGTATAAAAAACGTTTACGCTGGCTTCTCCCAGCAGGTTGCCGCGGAGGCTCAGATAGACATAAATACCGGTATTGAGGATGCCGAGGGGATAGTTGAAGATGTTTTCCGCCTTGCCCAACCAGACGCATACGATACCCGCCAGCACCCCTATGTACTCCAGGAGGCTGGTTTCCCTGAGGCCATCGATAAATGACTGGTATACGTGCTGCATTACTCGGCTTCCGCCACTACTTCCCGGACCTCGGGGATCATGCGCTTCATCATGCCCTCTATACCCGCCTTGAGCGTGATCATCGAAGACGGGCAGCCGGAGCAGGACCCTTGCAGCATGAGATTCACCACGCCGTCGTCATAGCTCCTGAACTGGATGGCGCCGCCGTCCATTTCGACCGCCGGGCGGACATAGTTTTCGAGGAGCTCCTTGATCCGCTTGACGACGTCGTCGTCATCGGCGTGCACGGTGTTGGTGCTTTCCGGTTTTTTGATAGCCTTTATTTCTTCCTCGTTGATGACCGCCTTTCCTTCCTCCAGGTATTCCTTGAGGAATTGCCGGATGGCCGGGACCACATCCGACCATTCCGTTTCCGGGGTCTTGGTCAGGGTTACGAAGTTGCTGGCGATAAATACGCTTTTTATAAAGGGGAATCCAAAGAGCTCGTTGGCCAGGGGAGACGGCTTGGCGCTTTCCACGTCGGGAAAATCGGCGCTCTTACCGGGGTACAACAGCTTATTGGCCACAAACTTCATCGTTTCCGGATTGGGCGTCTGCTCCGTGTAAATGCTGATAACCGGGTTCCCTGTCTTGATCATAAAACACGATTTAGAACGTCAAAGTTACAAAAAAAAGCGGGGCGTTACGCCCCGCTTAATAATCAGAAAATCATGACAAAACTGTGATGAGCCCCTTTATCACCGCTCCCAGCTTCACCGCCTCGAACACCCTCGATTCCGAGGCCCCGTGCTGGAGCACGGACTGTTCGTGGGAGGTTATGCAGAGCTCGCACCCATTAACCGAAGACACCACCAGGCTCAGGAGCTCGAAGAACTCCTTCCCCAGCACGGGGTTGGCCATGATGGTCATCTTGATGCCCGCGGGTTGGGCCGTATACACATCTTTTTTGACAAAGTGCCGGAAACGGTAAAAGATGTTATTGGTGTTCATCAGGGAGGTACAGGCCGCCACCTCGGCGAGTTCCGCCTCGGTTGCGCCCGCCTGCCTGGCAAGTCCGGTCAGGGACTCCTTTAGCAGTTCGGACCTTTCGTTCAGGGCCACCGCCAGCGCCAGCAACACGGATTCCTTGCGGTTGAGGTGCTGGTTGTTGTTCAGGACATTGCTGACGTTGATCTTGAGGTCCTTGATGTAGCGGCTTTCCACCTGGAGCAGGCTCTGCACGGCCAGCGAGGGTGTGTATCCCTCCAGCTGTAGTTCCCCCAGCAGGTTCAGGAAAGTCTCATTTTGAATAGCAACGGCTTGACTCATGGGCCAAAATGGTTTCTCGTTAAGCGATTGGATTAATTCAGGGCCAGCTGCGCCGTAAGCGTCTCCTCACCCTTACTCCAATTACAGGGGCACAGCTCATCGGTCTGCAGCGCGTCGAGTACCCGGATAACTTCTTGAACGTTCCGCCCCACGCTGAGGTCATAAACGCTCACCCAGCGAACTATGCCCTGGGGGTCGACGATGAACGTAGCGCGGTACGCGACCTTTTCCTCCGCTTCGAGGATACCCAGCTCTTCCGCCAGGGTCTTCGAGGTGTCGGCAAGCATCGGGAATTTCAGGTCCTTCAGGTCCGCGTGGTCCCTTCTCCAGGCCGCGTGTACGAACTCGGAGTCCGTGGAGGCGCCGATCAGGACGGCGTCACGGTCGGTAAATTCGCTGTGCTTCTTGTTGAATTCGGCGATTTCGGTAGGGCAAACGAAGGTGAAGTCCTTGGGCCACCAGAAGTAAACGGTCCACTTCCCTTTAGAAGAGGCGTACTCATGGGTCAGGTCGATGAACTCCTTGCCCTTCTCGATGGAAACGACGGCTTTTTTCTTGAATGCAGGAAATTGGCTTCCTACGGACAAAACGCGGTTGCTCATTATATGGTATTTATTTTTTCCAGTGCTGTTGATCAATTCCTGGCAAGCCAATCGTGCCGCAAATATGCACGTAAAATTAATCGAGTGGATCAAAAATTATCTTATATCACATAGATAAAATCTATAAGATGCGCAGCTTCGCGTAATTCAGCATGATCTTCTTCTCCCCATTCAAATCAAACCTGATCGTCGCAATCGGGTTGTGTCCCGACCCCTCCATCTTCAACACTTCCCCGAACCCGAACTTCTGGTGCTCGACGCGCTGGCCGGCGGCCAGGTTGGACAGGTCGCTCGGTACAAAGTCCTTGCTGGGGGTATGCTCCACCGGATTCGGCTTTGGCGCGGGGCCCAGGTATTGCGGTCGGGGTGGTTCGGTCCGCTTAGGCGGCGGGGCGCCGCCGCCACGGTGGCCGCCGTGCATCCGGTCGAACGCGCTGGCGCCGCCGAAACCTTGATTGCGGACACCGCCGCCGGCGTAGCTTTTGTCGAGGTATAGCTCCGGCACCTCTTCGAGAAAACGGCTCGGCTCATTGGATACCAGCTGACCGAAGCGATAGCGGTTCACCGCAAAGGTCAGCCACAACCGTTGTTTGGCGCGGGTCACCGCCACATAGAACAACCGCCGTTCCTCTTCCAGGTCCTCCCGGCTGTTGATGCTCAAACCGCTCGGGAAGAGCCCCTCCTCGATACCCGCTACAAAGACCACGGGAAACTCGAGTCCCTTGGCCGCGTGTATGGTCATCAGCTTGACGACGTCGGGGTTTTCGTCCTCGTTATCGGCGTCGGTGAGGAGGGTGATCTGCTGCAGGTAGGCGCCGAGGCTTTTGTCACCCACTTCCCCGTCCTCTTCGTTGAGGGGCGTCTCGATCCATTCCTTGATGGAGTTCAGGAGCTCCTGTACGTTCTCGTAGCGGGCAAGTCCCTCGGTGGTTTTGTCGTTGAAGAGCTCCTTGACGATACCGGTGTGCTTGCCCACCAGGACCGCGACGTCATAGGCGTTCTTGCGTTCTAATTCACTGGCGAACATCCGGATCATCGTGACGAAATTGTCGATCGACTCCAACGTCCCGCCCTTGAACCCAAAAGTGGCGGCGGCGTTGAACACGTCCCAGGCGGAGAGGTCGCGCTCGTTGGCGAATGTCACCGCTTTTTCGATGGTTGTCTTGCCGATGCCGCGGACAGGGTAGTTGATGATCCGCTTCAACGATTCCTCTTCGCGCGGGTTGACGACGACGCGCAGGTAAGCGATAAAGTCCTTGACTTCTTTGCGCTGGTAGAAACTGATCCCCCCGTAGATCTTGTACGGCACATTCATCCGTCGCAGGCTTTCTTCAAAGCTCCGGCTCTGGGCATTCGTCCGGTAGAGTATGGCGAAGTCGCGGTTGGCGTAGTGGTTCCGAAGCTTTTGTTCCTGTATGGTGTCCGCTACGTACTTGCCTTCGTCGTTGTCGGTGGCGGTCCGCACGAGCCGGATCTTCTCCCCCGGGACGTTGTCCGTCCAGAGGGCCTTGGGGATCTGCCCCTTGTTGTTCTTGATGACCTCGTTGGCGACCGCGATGATACTTTGGGTGCTGCGGTAGTTCTGCTCGAGCTTTACCACCTTGACGTCGTCGTAGTCCTTCTGGAACTGCAGGATGTTTTCGATGGTCGCTCCCCGGAAGGAATAGATGCTCTGGGCGTCATCCCCTACCACCGCGATGTTCTCGTGGACCGCCGCCAGCAGCTTGACGATCTGGTACTGCGCGGCGTTGGTGTCCTGGTACTCGTCGATCAGGATATAACGGAACTTGTGCTGGTATTTGTGGAGGACGTCCGGGAAATTGTTCAGCAGTATATACATATTGAACAACAGGTCGTCGAAGTCCATGGCGCCGTTCTTCCGGCAACGGGCCCAGTAAGCCTTGTATATCTGGGCGATGGCGGGCCTGTTGGCCTGCATGTCCTCCTGCTGGATATAGTAGTCCCCGGCATACTCCTCCGGTCCGACCAGGCCGTTCTTGGCGGAAGAGATCCGGTTCAGCACGACGTTGGGCTTATAGTGCTTGTCGTCGAGGTTGAGCTCCTGGACCACCGTTTTGACAACGCTCCTGGCGTCGTCGGTATCGTATATGGTAAAACTCCGGGGATACCCGAGCCGTTCGGCTTCCGCGCGGAGGATCCGCGCAAAAACGGAGTGGAAGGTCCCTATATACAGGTTCCTGGCCTCGCTGTTGCCAAGTATCTTCCCGATCCGCTCCTTCATTTCGGCGGCCGCCTTGTTGGTAAATGTAAGGGCCAGGATACGAAAGGCGTCTACCTGGTGCGCCGACATCAGGTGGGCGATCCGGGTCGTCAGCACCTTTGTCTTGCCGCTCCCCGCACCCGCCACGATCATGATGGGTCCGTCTTTGTGTAATACCGCTTCCCTTTGTTGCTCGTTCAATCCGTCCAGGTAATTCTGCATGGCGCAAAAATACGATCCGTTTAATATAACTGGTTGCGGAGAATTCTTTTGACGGTGGACAACGTCGTCCGGCTTACGGAACCCCTGTATTTTTCCAGGATGCTTTTGTCTGTCAGCCCCGCACCCAGGTCCTTGATCACCGGGAGCAGCCGGCCGAGGAATTCCGCGTTTGGCGTGCGGTAGCGAAGCAGCCGGCGGACGGTGTCGATTACGGCCTTGCCCACCGCGCCTTCATAGAGCTCAAATATTTCATCCGTACTCAGACCCAACCGGATGTCATCGGCCACGCGGGAGTAATCCGCCAGGTATTTTTCATTGGCTTCCATAATCTGGAGCAACGGCTCGTCGGTATATTTCACCGGCACGGCCTGCCGCCGGGGCGACCGGTGCAACCTGGCGAGCGCATAGTTCCCTGCGATGTTGTCACAGATTTGCAGGTCACTGGTTGTCAGCTCGAACCATTCCCCTTTCACTCTCTTGTGCTGGAAAACGACGTGCAAACTGCCCTCCAGGCTCCCGATATTCACGTCCCCGTATTGTCGTATCACCCGGAACAGGATGGGCAGGTGAGTGTGATAGGCCGCCAGGCGTTGCTGCAGGTCCCGGGTCTTCCCTATCTTATATAGGTTTTTCCCCGTTTTCAGAATGTACACACATCCCCCTTCCATGATTTGGCGTTTTATCCAAGATATAGGAAAATATGGGAACTTGTTATATTTACGCCGACACTAATTTTCTCAAACATGAACCTTCTCGGAAATATTGTCTGGATGGTGTTCGGGGGATTCTTCGCTGCGATGGGATATATGATCGGCGGTTTCCTGCTCTGCTGTACCCTCGTCGGCATCCCTTTTGGCGTACAATGCTTCAAGCTCGCTTATCTCGTCCTTTGGCCCTTTGGCAAGCAAGTCGTCAGCAGACCGTCCGCCACCGGTTGCCTGTCACCCCTCTTCAACATCGCCTGGCTGATCTTCGGGGGACTATATATAGCCTGCGTCCACTTGTTTTTCGGGGTGCTCCTGGCCATCACCATCATCGGCCTTCCGTTTGCCAACCAGCACTTTAAGCTGATCCCCATCGCCCTTATGCCGTTTGGCAAGGACGTGATCGGGTAAAACCATTACGGGGGAGAAGGTATTTTTTTGAAAAAAAAGCAAAAGCCCTTGACAAACTAAAAATATTAGCTTTATATTTGCTAAAATTATTAGTCACACTTACTCCTTACATCCAAAAACATTTGTTATGGCAGCCAAATCCGAAAACACGAACGGGCACGACAAAAACAATATGAGCGAAAAGCTGAAAGCGCTGAAGCTGACCATCGAAAAAATCGACAAGGATTTTGGGAAGGGCAGCGTGATGATGATGAACGAACGCGCCGACAAGACCCTGGAGGTCGTGTCCACGGGTTCGCTGGGGCTGGACGTGGCCCTGGGCGTGGGTGGCTTTCCCCGCGGCCGTATCGTCGAAATATATGGCCCGGAGTCTTCCGGTAAGACGACGATCGCCATCCATGCGATCGCCGAGGCCCAGAAGAAGGGCGGCATCTGCGCCATTATCGACGCCGAACACGCCTTTGACAGTTCCTATGCGCAGAAACTGGGCGTGGATACCGACAATCTGCTGATCTCCCAGCCGGATTATGGGGAACAGGCCCTTGAAATCGCGGACCGGCTGATCCTTTCCGGGGCAGTGGACGTCGTCGTCATCGACTCCGTGGCCGCCCTGGTACCAAAAGGAGAGCTGGAGGGAGAAATGGGGGACAGCAAGATGGGTCTCCAGGCCCGTCTGATGTCGCAGGCCCTGCGTAAGCTCACCGCGACCATCAACAAGACCAATACGATTTGCATATTCATCAACCAGCTCCGGGAAAAGATCGGGGTCATGTTCGGGAACCCCGAAACGACCACCGGTGGGAACGCCCTGAAGTTCTACGCCTCGGTGCGCCTGGATATACGCCGTTCCGCCCAGATCAAAGACGGGGATGAAGCCGTGGGTAACCGCGTCAAAGTCAAGGTCGTCAAGAACAAGGTGGCGCCTCCCTTCCGCAGCGCCGAATTCGACATCATCTTCGGGGAAGGCATCTCCAAGGTGGGCGAGATCGTCGACATGGGCGTGGAACTGGGTGTCATCCAAAAGAGCGGTAGCTGGTTTAGCTACGACACCAACAAACTCGGCCAGGGCCGCGACGCCGTCAAACAGCTCCTGCTGGACAACCCCGGTCTGGCCACCGAGATCGAGACCAAGATCAGGGCCAAGCTCACCGAAAACCAGCAACCCGCCGTTGCCGCCGCCGCGCCGAACCTCAACTAACCGGGCACCCCGCAACGAGACGCCACGCGCCTCCATTAAGCAACCGCCCCGCAAAAACGTTTCAGCCTAACTACTATATAAAACGCTGTTTTTGGATTAGTAAGTAATAGTCACGGCCCGCCTTTCCAGGCGGGCCACGTTTTTTTAAGCCTGGAAACTGCGGGAGATTCCCCGCAATAAAAGCGTCGAACCGCTAACTAATTGAAAATAAGCGTATATTCGTGAAAACGCTCTGAGAAAATGGCCGTATATATCTACCAGCGTATAGATTGGCCCCGCTTTACCTGGAACCACGAACGCTTGTCAAAACGCTCTACAAAGGTAAGTCATCATC
>NZ_DATJIY010000247.1:0-10449 GCF_035492835.1 Dinghuibacter sp. | reverse complement strand
AAAACTGTTCGCCCCCTCTCAGCTATGCCAGCGCATGACTCGATAATAAATGTATATTGCGCGCATGGCAGAGATACCGCAACAGCTTCCGCACCAGGAGCACCACAACAACAGTTCGGCCTTTATCAAGGACGTCGTCATTGGGATGAGCGACGGCCTGACGGTTCCGTTTGCGCTGGCGGCGGGGTTGAGCGGGGCGGTGTCGTCCACGGGGCTGATCGTGCTGGCGGGTCTGGCGGAGATTACCGCGGGGTCGATTGCGATGGGGCTGGGTGGGTACCTGGCGGGGAAGACGGAGCAGGACTTTTACAAGAGCGAGCTCCGGCGGGAGTACGAAGAGGTGGAGACGCTTCCGGAAGAGGAAAAGCGGGAGGTGCGCGCCTTTTTCGAGGAACTGGGGCTAAGCGCCGAGGTTCAGGACAAGGCGGTGGAGGAGATCACACAGGATAAGAAGAAGTGGGTGGATTTTATGATGAAATACGAGCTGAACCTCGACGAACCGGACCCCAAACGGGCCAGGAACAGCGCCTTTAATATCGGGGGGGCGTATATCGTCGGCGGGCTGGTGCCGCTGAGCCCGTATTTTTTCATCGGGCAGCCCGTGGAGGCGCTCCGGTGGTCGGTGGTGGTGACGTTGGTGTGTCTTTTCATTTTTGGTTTTATCAAGAGCCGCGTCACCGGTGTCAACCCGTGGTGGGGCGCCGTCCGGGTGACCTTGATCGGGGCTGCTGCTGCGGCGGCGGCGTTCTTCGTGGCGCGGCTGTTCAAGTAGGCCCCAAACGTGGCCCGGGGGCGCACTTTTCGTATCTTCGCCGATATGATTGAAGAAAAGAGCCTCAACTTTTTAGAAGAAATCATCGAACAGGACCTGAGGGACGGGAAGTATGCCGGAATCCACACCCGTTTTCCGCCGGAACCCAACGGCTATCTGCACATCGGGCATGCCAAGAGCATTTGCCTGAACTTTGGTCTGGCCGCCAAATACGGGGGCAAGACCAACCTGCGTTTTGACGACACCAACCCGGTCAAGGAGGACATCGAATACGTCGACAGCATCAAGGATGATGTGCGTTGGCTGGGTTTTGCATGGGATAAAGAACTGTACGCCTCGGACTATTTCGAGGAGCTGTACCGGATGGCGGTACAATTGATAAAAAACGGACTGGCGTACGTGGACGACAGCACCGCGGAGGAAATTGCGTTGCAAAAAGGGACGCCGACCGAGCCAGGGAAACCGGGCCCGAACAGGGACCGGAGCGTCGCGGAGAACCTCAGGCTCTTCGAGGCCATGAGGAAGGGAGAGTTCCCGGACGGCTCCAGGACGCTGCGCGCCAAGATCGACCTGGCGGCGCCGAATATGCACATGCGCGACCCCATCCTTTACCGGATCAAGCACGCCCATCACCACCGCACGGGGGATGCCTGGTGTATCTACCCGATGTACGACTTTGCGCACGGGCAGAGCGATTCGATCGAGCACATCACCCATTCGATCTGCACGCTGGAGTTCATACCCCACCGTCCGCTGTACGACTGGTTTATCGAGCAGCTCGACATCTTCCCGTCGCACCAGTACGAATTTGCGCGGCTGAACCTGAATTATACGGTGATGAGCAAGCGGAAGCTGCTGCAACTGGTGAACGAAGGCTTTGTCAGCGGCTGGGACGATCCCCGGATGCCGACGATCAGCGGGCTTCGCCGGCGCGGATATACGCCGGAAAGCATCCGCGACTTCTGCGACCGGATCGGGATCGCCAAAAGGGAAAACGTGATCGACGTTAGCCTGCTGGAGTTCTGTGTGCGGGAGCACCTCAACAAGATTGCTTTGAGGCGGATGGCGGTGCTGGACCCGATCAAGCTGGTGCTGACCAACTACCCGGAGGGTGTTTCCGAGATGATGAGCGTCGAGAACAACCCGGAGGACCCGGCAACGGGCGACCGGCAGGTGGCTTTTTCGCGGGAGCTTTGGATCGAGCGGGAAGACTTCCTGGAGGTCCCCTCGAAGAAATGGTTCCGGCTGGCGCCGGGGGCGACGGTGCGGTTGAAGGGCGCTTATATCGTGCGTTGTGACGACTTTTCTAAAGATTCAGAAGGAAATATTACCGAGGTCCGCGCGACCTATATCCCGGAGAGCCGGAGCGGCAACGAGGGCAGCAATATCAAAGTAAAGGGAACCATCCATTGGGTGAGCGCCACCCATGCCATTACGGCAGAGGTACGCCTGTATGACCGGCTGTTTCTGTCCGAGGAACCCGGGGCCGGTGATTCGGACTTCAAAAGCGACCTCAATCCGGGGAGCCTGACGGTGATCCCTCATGCTGTCCTGGAGGCTGGTATGGCGGACGCGGCCGTGGGGGAAAAATACCAATTCATAAGGAAGGGGTATTTTGTGCTGGATAGGGATAGCGAGCCGGGGAAACTCGTTTTTAATCAGACGGTTACGTTGAAGGATACGTGGGCGAAGGAGGCGAAGAAGGAAGGGGCCTGACGGCGGCGGCGCTGCGGGGATGCTGCGGCGGCGCGACACGTGGCGCTTTAACATACTTTAACAGCCTTTTTTGCCGTTTTATAGCTAATGGATTCAACCTTGCACAAGGATTGCCGTCTATATGTGTAATAAACTTAGGTTAATTATGAAACCGAGCAAAATGTCGATGTTGTTTGCCTTGCCGCTCTTCGTGCTGTGCAGTCTGTCCAGCCAGGCATCAGGCGCACAGGACAATAAGGGTTCTTATGCCTGGCCGTACCTGATCGTTTCCGGAAGAGATTCCATTTGGCTATATCAGCCCCAGGGTATTTCCTGGAGCGGTAACACCCTGCAGGGTTCCCAGTCGGTCTCCGTTCACACGGCGGGCGACGCGTCGGAACGTTACGGGGTGGTCTACTTCCAGGCCAGTACCAATGACGCCGGCGGCGGCCGCGTGACGCTGAGCAACTACAGCGTAACCCGTCAGAATTTCCCGAGCATGACCGACAACGGTGATGCCCTGACACAGACCATTACCACCAACGCGGGTGCGTTGCCCGTCATCAGCCAGCAAAAGCTGAAAAACGACATCGCCCTGACCCAGAAGGGCGCCAGTACCGACCAGGTGACCGTGAAGAACGATCCCCCGGCGATCATCCATTCGAATGACCCCGCCCTGTTGGTGATGATCGACGGCCAGCCCAAGCTGACGCCGGTACAGGGTACTTCGTACCAACGGATCATGAATACCAACTACCTGATCCTCTCCGACGGGACAAACTATTATACCCCCATCGGGGATCAATGGGCGGTAACCTCCGACCTGGCCAACACCAACTGGTCGATCGCTCCCGCCTCCGACGCGCTGAACGACGCAAAGACAAAGGTGCAATCCGATAAAACGCTGAACATTACGATCCCGGACAACAACTCGGACGAGGTTACGGCGGCGGCGGCCAATGGTACCCTACCCCTCCTGTATGTATCGGAACGTCCCGCGGAGCTGCTGGTTACCAACGGCGCCCCTGACTTCCAGCCGATCGAGGGCACGAACCTGGCCTATGCGACCAACGTAAAGGGCGATCTCTTCAAGAGCCAGGACGACAACCACGTTTATACGCTGATCTCCGGCCGCTGGTATAATTCCCCGACCATGGACGGGCCCTGGACATTTGTCGACCCGAGCCAGCTGCCCGCGGACTTTTCCCGCATCCCGCAGAACAGCCCCGAGGCAAGGGTGCTGGTTTCGGTGCCTAATACCAGCCAGGCCAAGGAAGCCGTGATCGCCAACGACATTCCCCAAACCGCCACGGTGAGCAAGGCGAATGCCTCGTTCAACGCGAACTACGACGGCGATCCCAAGTTCAAGCCCATTTCCAATACAGACCTCGAATACGCCACCAACGCTTCCGCCCCGGTGATCCGGGACGGGGACCAGTTCTTTGCCTGCGACAAGGCGGTATGGTTCCAGTCGGCCAGCCCCTACGGGCCCTGGCAGGTGGCCGTGAACGTCCCGGACGAGATATACCAGATCCCGAGCAATTCCCCGGTGTACAACGTCACCTATGTAAAGGTCTATGACACCGATGACGACGACGTCACCTTCGGGTACACGCCCGGTTACTTCGGTGTATACAATTCTTACTGGGGCTGCCCCGTCTTTGGTACGGGCTGGTGGTACAGGCCCTGGATCGGTTCCTACTGGTATGGGTACCCCTATACCTTTGGATATGGGGCCGGTTTCGGGTGGGGTCCCGGTTGGGGCTTCGGCGCCTACTTCAACTTCGGTTATGGTTTCTATAGCCCGATCTATCGTCCCTTCTGGGGTCCCTGGGGCTGGTACCATCCGTTCTACGGTGGCGGCTATGCGCACTTCGGTGGTCCCGTCTTTATCAACCGCGTCAATATCTATAACTCCTGGGGCCGGGGCGGCATCGTCCGGGTCAATCGCGGGCCCTTGTACGGCGCCAGCCGGATCGGACCGAACCGCGTCAACCCGGGTGTGGGCCGCGTGGGCGGTATGCCGGTGAACCGTATCAATTCGATGGCGGCTTCGCGGGGTACCATCTACCGGAACCAGGTGAACGGCGGCCCCCGTGGCGCCTTCAATGGCGGCGGCCGGGTCAACACGACCAACGGGTATAATGGCGCAAGAACGACCAACGGATATGCACAGCAGCAACGCACGATGCAAAACCGGACGTTCCAGCAGTCGCAGCAGAACAGGACGTTCCAGCAATCGCAGCAAAACCGGACGTTCCAGCAGCAACCGCAGCAACGGACGTTCCAGGGCCAGCAGCGGACCTTCTCCCAACCGCAGCGTTCCGCGGCTCCGGCCCGGAGCTTCTCCGCACCGGCCTTCAGGGGCGGTGGCGGTGGCGGTTTCCACGGAGGTGGAGGCGGCGGCGGTGGTCGCGTCGGCGGTGGCGGACGTGGCGGACGTCACTAAAGCGAATGCCACAAGCGAACCGAACATCCCGGAATGTGAGCGGCGAACGCGAAAATTATTGAGGAGTGCCTTCGGGCGCTCCTTTTTTTTGCACGGTCAGCTTTGGCAGGAAGGACATGATCTCGATTCCAAGCGCGATCAGGAACATCAGGAAGAATCCCGCCTTGCGATCGGGGCATTCCCCCTGCCGGCAGATGCTAAGGATGATGAAGTTTTTGAGGGCCCACGCCAGGTTCATGGTGGCGGCGAAGATGTTGCCCCGCTTGGCCCAAAGCCGGGGGACGGCGAAGAAGACGAGGGAGAAGGCGCAGCAAAAAAGGTTGAACAGGGCGGGTTTGCCAAACTTCCCGGTGTCGTCGGTCATTCCCGAGATGGTTGAATGGATCGACGGGATATAAATCCAGGGCATCCAGGCGACGACGACGAAAGCCAGAACCAAGCCTATTCCAATGATTTGCGAATATTTCATGGTGCAAATAAAAATCTTAACATTGGAAAAGTGAAAATCTGCATTAAATTTAGGTTACGTTTTTTAACCAATCAGAGTGTATGCTAACAAAGAAAGAGGTTCGTAGTCAAATTGCCGCCAAATTAGAAGTAGCCCTGGCCGATTTCAAGCCGGGTATGAGCGAGAAAAAATTCAAAAGCCGCGTAAAAAAAGCCAGCAGGCTGTTTAGCGATCACTATACTTTACCGACTGCCGAAAAGCCCACACCCAAAAAGGCTGTTAAAAAAGCCGCGCCACGCAAAAAGGCGGCCCCCGCTGTTAAACCTTCGTAGTTTTCGTGCATCTTAGGTGGGAACCCAAATCGAGTCTCCCATGCAACCTATTAAAATTGGCCTGATCGGGCTGTTGTGCCTCCAGGCGAGTATGGGTGCTTTTGCCCAGGAAAAGGACGACGTCATCGTTGCACAAGCTCCGGGGAGCTTTTCCCTGCACGGACAGATTTACCACAAACACTTTAAGGACGCGGTTCCCCCAGCCTCAGGCTATGTCACCGACTGGGAAAACCTGTTTACGGATGACCAGATCGCGCACCTGGATTCCCTGATCGGAAATTTCGAGACAAAGACCGGGGTCCAGATTGCCGTGGTTACGCTCGATTCTTCGATGTCTTCAAAGGATGACTTCGACTCGGTGGTCCTCCGTGTCGCCAACAGCTGGCAGGTGGGCCGGGACTCAAGCAGGGGCGTCGTCATCGGCGTTTCCGGAGCCCTGGGCGTCATGCGCATCCAGAACGGCGTCGGGCTCCATATGACGGACGCCGAAACCCAGAAGATCGTGGACGCGGACTTCCTGCCGGCCTACGACAAGGGCCAGTTCTACCAGGGAACGATCGATGGATTGGGCGAGCTGATGACCCGGCTTCAGAGCGCCGGCGCGCGGTAGTTCCTGGGTAGGACGATGTGGAATTCGGCGCCTTCGTTTTCCTTGCCAAAAGCGAATATCTCGCCCCGGTGGTTCTGCACGATTTTTCGGCAGATAGCCAGTCCTATGCCCGTACCGGGGAAGCGTTCCTTGGGGTTGAGGCGCTGGAAGATGACGAATATTTTTTCCACGAACGCCTGGTTGAAGCCGATGCCGTTGTCCTTGATGACGATCCTGTAATATACCCCGTCCTGTTCCAGGCTTGGATATTGCGCCAACTCCTGGGCGGTCAGCGTCTGGGAAAAGATTCGCAGCGTGGGCGCGGTCCCGGGACGCAGGAACTTGAGCGCATTGCCGACCAGGTTGTAAAACAGCTGGCTCATCTGCAGCGGGATCGCATCGATGATCGGCAGCGAGAGCACGTGTACGCGGGCGCCCGTTTCTTCGATGCGCAG
This sequence comes from Dinghuibacter sp., assembly GCF_035492835.1. Taxonomy (NCBI): domain Bacteria; kingdom Pseudomonadati; phylum Bacteroidota; class Chitinophagia; order Chitinophagales; family Chitinophagaceae; genus Dinghuibacter; species Dinghuibacter sp. The sequence continues at coordinate 3,709 of NZ_DATJIY010000247.1, read as the reverse complement.
GTCGAAATCCCGGAGGGCGGCCAGGACGACGGTGTTCAGGTCGGTGGGGGTGAACAAAAGACCATCCAGCCCCAGCCGGGAATAGGTCAACAGGTCTTTGATCAGCTGGGCCATGCGGTCCGCCGAGCTCCTGATCCGTCCGAGCGATTGTAACTTTTCCGCGTCTACGGCTACCGATTCTTCCTGCCGGAGCAGCATGTCCACAAAAATCCTGATCTTCCTCAACGGTTCCTGCAGGTCATGGGAAGTGACGTAGGCGAACTGTTCGAGCTCGTGGTTGCGCTGCTGGAGACTCAGGTTTGCCTGCTGGAGGGCAAGGGTTCGCTCGGATACCCGTCGCTCCAGGGCCTCTTCGTTGAGCCGTTGTTCATGGATGTCGAGACAGGCGCCCGAATAACCCAGGAACCGACCGGCCTCGTCCAGGCGGGGCATGGCCCTGCACGACATCCAGCGGAATGAACCGTCGTGGCGCTGGAGCCGGAATTCGGCGGAAAATCCTTCTCTTTTAGAAAAAGCGGGGTGATAGGCCCTTATCCAGGGTTGTACGTCCTCAGGATGCATCTGCTCATACCAGCAATCTGCCGCAGGCGTTTCGGGCATAGAGCCCGTGTACTCCCGCCAAGCCCGGTTGACAAAAGTGATCTGCTGATCCTGATCAGACATCCAAAGCATTACGGGGGCCAGGTTCAGTTGCCGTATGGCCTCATCCGTTATCATGTTGCAGCGTTCATTCTAAGCGTTGCCAAACTTCAGGCGTTGCCAACTTACGCGAAAATTTCATGCCGAATCGCTTAATTTGGGGCATGGAATTCTCCAAACAATTTGTACATCACGTCTATTTCTGGTTGAACCGGCCCGAAAGCACCGAGGATAGGGCGCGTCTGATCGAAGGGCTCCGGACCCTGGTCGGTATAAGTACCATCAAGTCATCCCACATCGGCGTCCCCGCCGGCACCAGCCGCGACGTCGTGGACGGGTCCTACGCCGTTTCCTGGCTGGCGGTATTTGACGACCGGGCCGGCCAGGATGCCTACCAGGTGGATCCGGTCCACCTGAAATTCGTAGAAGATTGTAGTCATTTATGGACACGGGTCGTTGTGTACGACTCGGTCATGGCTTAGGCTGACCGGAGCGGGGCTGGCCGTACGGGGACTGTTCGGCGCATCCGGTGTCTTCGCCTGGCGTTGTCTTTAGATATTCGCAAAATGTGCGGTAGAAGTCTATCCGGTGGCGGGTCTGCGGGAGCTCCGTGCCCTTGCCGCATTCTATCCCTCCGTTGATGATGTTGATGGTCGCGCCAAAACCCTTCTGCCCGACGATGGCCTCGTGGCAGGAAGGCTTGGGGTGCTGGGCGGTCATCCAGAACCAGACCGCCGAGGCCCAGGCCAGCTCGGGGTCCTGGCATACGCGGTCCGGGTCGTTCAGGAGTATGGACTTGTCCCCAAACCATGCCTGGCTGAACTGGCCGTAGTTGTAGTTCCAGCTGAGCTGGGCGGGACCGCGGCCATGGTAGGTCTTTCCCGCTACGGCGGGGTAGTCGTGCTTGCTGGTGTCGTTGTAGGTGGCGTTCGTTTTTTCTTCGGTAAAATACAGCCCCCACGTCGTATAGCCCCCGGGGGCGGCGTCCCAGCCACCGCTGGTTTCCTGGGAGACGTTCGCCAGGAAAGCGGCGAGCTCGCGGCGGCGGGTTTGGTCATCGCCTTCGTTCAGGAACTTTGGGAAGCGGGCGGCGGCTCTCTGGAAGGCGTCGTAGGTGTAGAGGGCGTTCTGATGGGGGAAGAGGTGCTTCCACGCAGCCGCATTCAGGTAGGGCGTTGGCGCCAGTGAGGAGAACATCCAGAAAAGTAGAATTTGCATGCTTGGGAAATTACGCCTATATTCAAAAAAATCCTAACGCGAAACTCCGGCACGGCCGGCGCTTAAAACGATTGCACATGAATGAGACAACCGTCGTCCTGAAGGACACATCCGCAAACCCCGCGCCACTTGGGCTTTTTGCCTTTGGCATGACAACCGTATTGTTGAACCTGCACAACGCGGGCGTCTACGACCTGGACGCCATGATCCTGGCCATGGGTATTTTCTATGGCGGGCTGGCGCAGGTGATCGCGGGTATTATGGAGGCGCGCAAGCGCAATACCTTCGGGTTCACCGCTTTTATTTCCTATGGTTTTTTCTGGCTGACCCTGGTTGGGTTGCTGGTCCTGCCAAAATTGGGCTGGGCCGCGCCGATCACGGGAAAGTCATTTGGCTGTTACCTGGCGATGTGGGGGCTCTTTACCCTACTCCTGTTTTTTGGAACCCTCCGGCTCAACCGGGCGCTGCAATGGGTGTTTGGCACGCTGACGGTGCTGTTCTTCCTGCTGGCGGCGGAGAAGCTATCGGGTGTCGAGGAGATTGGCAGGATCGCCGGGGTCGAGGGGATCGTCTGCGGGTTGATCGCCATCTATACGGGCTTCGCCAATGTCATCAATGATACCTATGGGAAGCAGGTATTGCCGCTCGGGGCCGTACCTTTGCGGACATGAAAACGCTATCAGCCGAAACGGTCGTCGAGCGGACGGTGTATTCCGTGTTGCTGATGATCAGCTTCTCACACCTGCTCAACGACACCATTCAGTCCCTCATACCGTCTATTTATCCCCTGCTGAAGGATTCCCTCCACGTGAGCTTCGGGCAGCTGGGTCTGATCACTTTTACCTTTCAGCTCACGGCCAGCCTGCTGCAGCCGCTGGTCGGTTTTTATACCGACCGGCGGCCGCAGCCCTGGTCGCTGGCGATCGGGATGTTGTTTTCGCTCTCCGGGCTGGTGTGCCTGTCGATGGCGCACACCTACCCGCTGGTCCTGGTTTCGGTGGGGCTGGTCGGGATCGGCTCCTCGGTCTTCCATCCGGAATCCTCCAGGGTCGCGTTCCTCGCATCCGGAGGAAAACGGGGGCTGGCCCAGTCGGTGTTCCAACTCGGCGGCAACGTGGGTTCGTCGCTGGGACCGCTGCTGGCTGCCTGGATCGTGGTGCCGCACGGGCAGGGATCGATCGGGTGGTTTAGCCTGGTGGCGCTGCTGGCGATTTTTGTGCTTATACGGGTGGGCGCGTGGTATCGTTCCCATTTGGGGTCCCGCGCGGCGTCGGGGCGCGTGGTCACCGATCCGGGACTACCCCGCCGTACGGTAGTCGTGTCGCTGGTCATCCTGCTGGCGCTCATATTTTCCAAATACTTCTACCTGGCCTCGATGACCAGTTACTACACGTTCTACCTCATGGACAAGTTCCATGTTTCGGTGCAGAACGCGCAGATACACCTCTTCGTTTTCCTGTTCGCGGTGGCGGCGGGGACGGTGATCGGCGGGCCGGTCGGAGACCGGTATGGACGCAAATACGTCATCTGGTTCTCGATCCTGGGCGTGGCGCCCTTCACCCTGGCGCTGCCATACGCCAACTTGTTCTGGACGGGCGTGCTGAGCGTCTGTATCGGGGTGATCCTGGCCTCGGCCTTTTCCGCCATCCTGGTATATGCGCAGGAGCTGGTGCCGGGGAAACTGGGGATGATCGCGGGGCTCTTCTTTGGGCTGGCATTCGGCATGGGCGGGCTTGGGTCCGCGGTGCTCGGATGGTTGGCGGATCGGACGTCTATTCAGTTCGTGTATAAGGTGTGCGCTTTTTTACCGCTGATCGGGCTGTTGACAGGATTCCTGCCTAACCTCGAGCGA